>DATLZR010000169.1 GCA_035573895.1 Blastocatellia bacterium
TCTCGGCTTTCGCTTTGACCTCTGGGGGAATGGGGAAGAAACGCTGCATGGAATCAATCACGGCCCGTTCATACCAGAGGTGGAACCGCGTGAGTCCAGCCGCTTCCTCACGAGTAAGTTCGCTGCGGCGTTTGAGCATGGTTGCCGTGCGTCGGAGGCTGTGCGCCTGCAGGATCGTCAGGATGGTCGGTGCGTCAGTGGCGCTCACGGTGGCGAGAAAATATCCGCTCGTAGCTCCGATGAAAGCTGCTCGCTTCAGTTTGGTCGGATCAATGTTGGCCGGCGAATCAAAATTGGTGTGGATATATCGGTCGGGCCAGTCGTTCAAATAGATCGTCGGGATGCCGATGGACCCGTCGGTGTAGACCTGGTGATCGCTTCCCAGAGTGAATTCAGCCAGTTCCGCCCGCAGCGGTTCT
This sequence comes from Blastocatellia bacterium, assembly GCA_035573895.1. Taxonomy (NCBI): domain Bacteria; kingdom Pseudomonadati; phylum Acidobacteriota; class Blastocatellia; species Blastocatellia bacterium. Next base: position 420 of record DATLZR010000169.1, read on the forward strand.
TTTCCTCCTTCCGGGGCATGTAGAGGTAGCGTCGCGGATCCCGTTGAGGCGAACGCTTCGGTCTGCGCGTTGACGAATTCGCCGATGGCTTCGGCGACATCGTTGACAAATGAAGGGAGGCTGGCCGGGCTGCGCGTGATATGGAAGATCGCTTTGGTTTCCGGCCCCCCGCCAACCATATCCATGTGGATGACAGCCTTGATCTGGCGGATCAGTTCAGGGCGGCTATTGACGAGGGCCAGCGTTCCCTCGATTTCCGGCGGCCAGATGAAGCGAAGCGATCGCGCCGGTCGGCCGATCTTTCCCTCGCGAATGAGCTTGGCCAGAGAGCGGGCGACTTCCAGGATAGCGACGCAACCGCTCGCATTGTCGTTAGCTCCCGGACGTTGATGATCGAGATGACAACTGAAGGCGATCTCTTCGCTCCGCCGCGTGGGGTCCGAGCCGGGAATGAGGGCCGTCACGACCTCATAAAATCCCGGACGACGCCCTGCGCGCACGATCGCCCGCAACCGAATCGTTTCCCCACGGCGCAGCCGTTGTTGAAAGGCACGGGCCTGTTTGAGCGAGATCATGAAAGCGAAGGTTTTCGTTGGGGAGAAACTGTCCAGGTGGCCCCAGCGGATGAGGTTTTCGTCTTCGCCCCACCAGGCCGTGCGCTGATTTTGAGCATAGCTGATGATGCCGACGGCACCGTATCGCTCGACGGCGAGGCGAGCGACAGGACCGGGCTGCGCCGCCGCCAGCACGAGTTTCCCGGCGACATCCTTCCCCGCGTAATCGCTTTCGCTCGTCCCCTCGCCGACATCAATGAGGTCCGCGGTGACATCAGCGCTTTCGCTGTCCTGCGCCAGGGTCACCGGCATCGCATCCCAACTCGCCAGCCGCACATGGGGAACCCATCCATCGCCTGCTCGGCGCATTTCCCACAGTTCGGCGAATTCGGCGTCCCATGCGGGACGCGCTTTTTGCGCCCCGTAGAACGTGCGGCCATCGGCGGGAAAGCGTTCGATCTGTACCTCTGACAGTCCATAGGCGCGAAGCTGCTCGGCGATGTACTCGGCCGAGAGGTGAAAACCCTGCGACCCTCTCATTCGGTGATGGCGGGCGAGGAATTCCAGATGACGCTTGGCCGTCTCACCGGAAATTTCCTGGGCCATCGCCGATACGACCGAGGAAGGCAAAAGCGGAGGATTCTCTCCTCCGTGAACGAGACTCCTGACAAGCAGCATCGCCAGAAGAAGAATGCAGAGTCGCTTCATTGTCACTTCCCTCCTGACGCGAGGCGTGTGGAAATTTCCTTGAGCCGGGCGGAGAGGCGATCTTCGTCCATCGTGCGGACTCTGTGTCCATCGTAGAGAACGCGCCCGGCGACGGCGGTGAAAATCACATCCTCTGCCCGGCAGGAGAAGATAATTGCCGTCACCGGATCATAGATGGGCTGGGTGTGCAGGTGAGCCAGCGTGATGACAGTGAAATCGGCTTCTTTGCCCTCCTCAAGCGAACCGATGCGATTATCTAGCGAAAGGGCCCGCGCGCCGCCGAGCGTCGCCATTTGCAGAATGTCGGTTGGAGTGAGCCAGGGAGAAATCCGACTCCGTTCATCACCTATTGCCGCAGCACGATGCAGGAGCACGCAAAAGCGCGCCTCGCCGAGCAAATCGCAGAGATTATTGCTGGCCACGCTGTCGGTGCCCAGTCCAACCGGAATCCGCGCCCGCAGAAAACGAGCGAGCGGTGCGATCCCATGGCCGAGTTTGGCGTTGGATGTCGGGCAATGGGCAATGGACGAGCCGCTCTCGGCGATAAGGCGGACATCTTCCTCATCCGCTCGCACGCAGTGGATGAGGAGCGGACGCGCGTCGAGTATCCCGAGCTGATGAAGATAGGCGATCGGGGAACAGCGCGGTGGCGTCCAGCGGATCAATCGGGTGCGGTAAAGAAGGGCGAAGTCGCCGCGCCCGTGGCGAAGAAACTGGTCCTCGGCTTCAGACTCTGCCACATGAATGCAGATGGGAAGACTTTCCCGGAGGGCCAGCACGCTGACCCGACGGAAGAGTTCTGCCGTCACCGTATAGGGAGCGTGGGGAGAGACGCCCACCAGCACCTCCTCGGTGCGGGCCGGGTGAGCACGGAGTTCAGAAACCCGGCGGGCCAATGCATCAAGACTCGGCTCGGCGTCCCCCGGTCGAAGCGCGATGACCTCCTGAAAGGCGATTCCACGCAGGCCGCTTTCACAAAGAGCGATAAACCCCGATGTGGTGGCACCAACGTCGGCCAGTGTGGTTTGGCCCGAACGGATTGCCTCACAGACGCCAGCGCGGGCGCTATCTATGAGGTCCTCGCTCGACAACTGGTTGCGCGACCGGGTCAGTTTGAGCAGCCAGCGAGAGAACGATCTCTCTTCGAGGAGCCCGCGCATGACCGTCAGCTCCAGGTGGCAGTGGACATTGACCAGTCCCGGAAGTAAAGCGGCGGGACCGAAATCCCGCACCTCGGCCTCCGGATAGCGGGAGCGGAGCGCGCGCTCGCGATCCACACAGACAATCCTGGAGCCGGTGACGGCAATTCCTCCTCGGCGAAAGGGAGGCCGACTGACCGGGAGGATCCAGTCGGCCAGATAGAGCGTCGTCGCGTTTGTCGTGTCGCCATTATTTGCCGGCATTGCCCGGCAACTCTACGCGCAGAGCCCCCGGCAGTGTCAAGAGCAGCGGCACGATCTTCTCGTGTCCCTCCGGCGTCGTTTGAATCGTGAACCGCAGACGAAAGCCGTCCTGGATCGGTTCGGCGGAAATGGTCTCTACGGCGAACTTCTGCTCACGAGCGAGTCGGCCGAGTTCGGTGAGAACTCCCTGGACATCAGTCGTTGTGATGGTGAAGAAGAATGGTTGCTGGTTCTTCGGGAGGACGGCTTTCTCCAGTTTTCCCAGAACGAGAAGCGAGACGATGACGATGAGCGTCGCGGCCGCTGCCGGGACATAGTACCCTCCGCCGACGGCCAGACCGATGGCAGCGATGACGAAGATCGTGGCTCCCGTTGTGACTCCGACGACTGAACCACGACTGTGCACGATGACGCCTGCCCCGAGGAAACCGATCCCGGCGACGACCTGTGCGGCGATCCGACCGGGATCCCCGCTGTGGGTCCCGCTGCCGGCCACGAGTTGAGAGACGATCATGAAGAGCGCCGATCCCGAACAAATCAACATGTTCGTCCTCAAGCCGGCAGGTTTGTGACTCAGCTCTCGCTCCAGCCCGATGAGACCGCCCAGGAAAGCGGCGGCCATGAGTCGAATGAGACTTTCAATCCACAAGTCCATAGTCTCTCATCCTCACCCTGTCGTCGGAGGGGATGGGGCTCCGCCAACGGTATCGCCGCGGGCGGAGTCCTCCTCTCCTTATTCTGCACCCCTGTCCGCCAGTGTAGCTAAGAGGCCCCGAAATGTGTAGACTATCGCCGTCCTTTCAGGGCCAGCGAAAAGGGAGAACGTATGAGGCGAAATTGCGCTGGAATTATTGGCGTGCTGCTTGCCGCCAGTGGATGGCTGGGAAACTCGCCCCCACAGATCGAAAGCCCGCATCCGCTTCTCCCGGGCGTGTCCGTTACTGAAGCGTCACGACCACCGGCGAGCGCCGCTCCCCAAGAACCCATTGTGGCGTATCGAATCGAGGCGACGCTTGATGTTGACCGCAAGGCCGTCGCGGGCAAGGAACTTCTGCGCTGGAAAAACGATTCACCGGATGATGTCCGGGAACTTCAGTTTCATCTCTATCTCAATGCCTTCAAAAATAGCGAGACGACCTTCATGCGTGAGTCGCGGAACACGGTGCGGTTGGAGCGATTCGATTTCACCCACTGGGGCTACACCGACGTGCGATCGTTCCGGATCGTGGGAGGGGAAGACCTGACGTCTCGCATCGAATACATCCAGCCGGACGATGGCAACTCCGCCGATCAAACGGTCATGCGTGTGACATTGCCCGAACCGGTTCGTGCGGGCCAGGCGATTACGTTGGAGATCGAATTCCTTTCCCAGCTCCCCCGACTCACGACACGGAGCGGATTCTTCCGCGACTTTTTTTTCGTGGCGCAATGGTTCCCCAAGATCGGTGTCTATGAGAAGGCGGGGACGCGCGGGCGCCTGACCGGAGGGTGGAACTGCCATCAGTACCACGCCGCCAGTGAATTCTACGCGAACTTCGGCACCTATGACGTGAGTCTCCGCGTGCCCAAAGGCTATATCGTGGGAGCCACCGGAGGCGTTCCCCGCGAAACGTCGGACAACGGGGACGGGACGATCACCTATAGGTTCGTTCAAGAAAACGTGCACGATTTCGCCTGGACGGCGAGCCCGCGATTTCTTCGCGTGGAGCGGGATTTCATCGCCCGAAAGGAAGTAAGCGAAGCGGAAATGGCCGAGATGATGCGGCTCTTTGGCCTCCCGCGTGAGGAGATTGAGCTTGGCGATGTCAAGGTCATCCTACTCATTCAGCCTGATCATGCTCATCAGATCGAGCGCCATTTTCGCGCCGCGTTTCAGGCCATCAAATATTTCGGCCTCTGGTATGGTCGCTATCCCTACTCGACATTAACCGTTGTTGATCCGCCGCGCGGGGGAGAACCTGCCGGGGGAATGGAATATCCGACACTGATTACGGCCGGGACCCGGTGGTGGGCCCCGCGTCGCGTGCTTCAACCCGAAGGCGTGATCGTTCACGAATTCGGCCATCAGTACTGGTATGGAATGGTCGCCAACAATGAGTTCGAGGAGGCCTGGCTCGACGAGGGAATCAATTCCTATTCGACGGGCAAAGTGCTGGAGAAGGCCTACGGACCGAACTATCTCCACGAGCGGTTCTTCGGCATCCCTGTGCCGGGGATGACGTGGTTACAGGTGTCGCTGCCGCCCATCCCCTTTGTCGGTGTGGAGCGCGTGCCGCTGGGAAGCTATCTCACCGATATTGCCCAATACTCGTGGCAGCGCAGCTGGAGCCAGTATATCGAGCGGCCCTCGGACGACGACATGAAACGAGCTGCCTGGGAGTATTACGATCTTGCCAGTTATCGTGTGAATTCCTATCAGAAACCGGAACTGTTGTTGCGCACCCTGGAAGGGTACCTGGGGGAAGAGGTCATGGCCCGCGTCCTGCGGAACTACCACCAACGGTTTCGCTTCCGCCATCCGACGACGGAAGATTTTATCGAGACGGTGAGGGAGGTCACGGGTCAGGATCTTCGCTGGTTTTTCTCTCAGGTCGTCTATGGGTCGGGTGTTCTCGATTATGCCGTCGCTGAAGTCCGCAGTGAGCCAGTCACTCCCCCACAGGGGGTCGGTCCACCTTCTCCTCCTCAGCCTCCTGGAGGGAGGCTCTTTGAGTCCACAGTAACGATTCGGCGACTGGGCACGGTCACATTCCCCGTGGAGGTTGAAGTCGTCTTCGATTCCGGCGAGCGTCGTCGTGAACACTGGGACGGACAGGGACGATGGTATCGCTTGCACTATCTTCGCGCAGCCCGCGTCGTTTCTGCAACGGTGGATCCGGATCGCCGCGTCTTTCTCGATGTCAACAGGACCAATAATAGCCGACGACTGATTCCCAATCGGAGAGCGACCTACCGATGGGCCGGGAAATGGCTTCTCTGGCTTCAAAACCTGTTGCATCAGGTGAGCCTGTTCGGCTGATCAATTTCGATTGCGCGCGATAGCTTTCAAGTAGCGCAGCCTTTCCAGGCGGCCAAAGAAAGCGCAGGCTAGAAGGCCCGCGCCACAAATTCGGAGGTAAAGCGAAACAATGAGTGTTCCATCTGGCGAAGCCGCCATTCCCCATAGACGGGGTAGGCTCTTTTTCGCTTCTCTGAGGAAAGGATTGGCTCGCGCGCGAGCTAATCTCTGGCTCGTCATCCTGCTCTGGGGAGTCAATCTTATCGTTGCCGGTGTGTTGACGGTTCCCGTCTACCGGATCCTCGACGACTCGTTGAGCTTTTCGCTCGAAAGCGATCGGTCGCTCGGCTCGCCTGACATTGAGTGGCTCGCGGAATTTCTTTCCTATCAGCGAGGGTTCCTGTCGAGTTTAAGTGGGAGCGTGGCCTGGACCCTTGTGCTCTATCTTTTGCTGACGACATTGCTTTCGGCGGGGATGGTGGAAGTGTTGCTTCCGTCGGCGAGGTTTTCCTTTCGCCGGTTCCTGGAGGGTATTGCTCGGCATGGTCCCCGGTTCATGCAGTTGTTCGTTGTGTCGCTCGCCGTGTACTCGGCAATTTTCTTTCTGTTCCACCGCGTGATGACGCGGGGCTGGTGGTTCATCGGGGGTCTGGATCGCCTGACAGAAGACTGGATGTCGGAGGGGGCCATCTTTGCCGTCTACTTGACGAAGAACCTTGTCCTGGTGGTCGTGCTGCTTTTCGCCGTCATGGTTTTTGATTACGCCCGGATCCGGATCGTCACAGAGCCTTCCCGACGGGTGCTCAGTGCGGCATGGGATGCCGCTCGTTTTGTTCGACGCAATCTTGCTGCGACGCTCGGTGTGTTTTATGGGTTTGGAGCCCTCAATGTTCTGGTCATCGGTATTTATCTGGTGGTTGAAAGGTGGTTGCCCTCGACCCTCATGGTGCTCGTTGCAGCAGGGCTCATCTGGGGGCAACTGCTGATGATCGCTCGAATATGGTTGCGGGTGGCACTCATGGCTGGAGAGATAGCGCTCTACTACGAAGCCTCGGGACTGCCGCCCTCGCCTGAGGATCACTCATGATGCTTCCGTCAAAGGGGCGTGGGTTTTTCGGGCATTTAGAGTTTCCCGCTCAGACGGGCGGCTCTTTGAGATTTCACGTCGAGAAGCGTCGGCTCGACAGTAACCACCCCAACTTGACCTGTGCCCTCAAGCGTTCACCCGACCGTCAATGAACGAGCGGAGGGCCTGGCTGCGCGTGGGATGACGGAGCTTCTTTATAGCTTTGGCCTCAATCTGGCGAATCCGTTCGCGGGTCACTTTCAACCGGCGACCGATTTCCTCCAGCGTATATTCCTGGTCGTAGGGAGGCAACCCGAACCGCATTTTAAGGATTAGAGCCTCGCGCTCGGTCAGTAACCGGAGGGCTTCTTCTGTCACGTGGCGGCAGTTACTGGCAAGAACGGCATCAAGCGGGCTAGCGAGAGACTTGTCTTCGATGAAATTCCCCAGATGCGAACCTTCGTCGTCTCCGATCGGGGTTTCCAGCGAGATCGGATCCTGGGCGATTTTGAGGATCTGGCGGACCTTGGAGACCGACAGATTCAATCGCTCGGCCAGCTCATCATGAGTTGGCTCGCGCCCCAGTTCCTGAGCCAGCAGACGCGATGTCTTCATTACCCGCTGGATAGTCTCGACCATGTGAACCGGAATGCGAATGGTTCGCGCCTGATCGGCAATGGCTCGCGTGATCGCCTGGCGAATCCACCAGGTGGCATAGGTCGAGAACTTATAGCCGCGCCGCCAATCAAATTTCTCCACCGCCCGCATGAGGCCGAGATTGCCCTCCTGGACGAGATCGAGGAAGTGTAGCCCGCGATGGATATGTCGCTTGGCGATGGAGATGACCAGTCGAAGATTGGCTTCGATCATCCTCTGGCGACCTTCGCTGGCTTCCCGATCTCCGCGTTGGATCATCTGCCACAGGCGTTTCAGTTCAGGCGCAGAGACCCCGTGCTTTTGTTCGAGACGGGCGAGACCGGCGCGGGCAGCTCTGAGCTGGCGGGTCAGACGATTTCGGTCGCGGCGTCCGCGAGTCCGGGCGCGCTCGGCCCGCAGGTGCTCGATCACGTGCTCGGCCTGTTCGACCTCCTGGACGGCAGAGCGAACGAGCCCGATAAGTTCATCGAGAAGGCGAGGCGTAAACTCAACGTCAGTCATCCATTCGCCCGGAGCCCTGCGCTGGCATCGCACCGCTCGTGAAAGTTGGACGCGGACTCGAGCGAGCGCCCACCAGTGACGGCGATTTCCTCGGACTGACCACCGACGGGAACGTTGTTGAAGCTGTGCCAGTTTGTTGCTCAGTCGTTCAATTTCCGCGAGCCTGTCGAGGAATCCGGTAACATCCGCCGTGGCCATCCCTTCGTCCGTCTCCGCGCAGTCGTTTGGCTCAGGACCGACGAGGATGTCACGGATGCTCATCTCGCCTCGAATGAGCCGGTCCCGCATGGACAGAAGATGGGCAATCACACCGGGAAACCGCGAGAGCGCCTTCAGCACCTGACGCCGACCCCGCTGAATCTGGCGCGCATATCGCACCTCCCCTTCTCGCGTGAGCAGGGGGATGACACTCATTTCTCTCAGGTAAAGACGGATCGAGTCAATGCTGCGATCATCCTCGGCGTCCGGGTCCGCATCGGGCTCTTCACGCCCATCCTCCGGTTTCATTTCCACTGCCCACAAAAAGTCAGTCTGGGCGTGCTCTTCCTCGTCATCCCGACGCGGTGTCTGTCGTAATCCCAGAACTTCCCTGATGGCTTCCTCGGATTCATCCGAGAGAGGGAAGGGGACCTCGCTCTCTCCCTCGTTCGCCTCGACGGTGGAAATACTCACTTCTTTGAGCAGGGTATCGAGGTCTTTGCGTTTCCGTCCCATGAGTTACCTCACCGCATTCGAGTCCAAACCTATGGCTCAGATAGTCCACGAGCGAGACGCACGAGGTTGGCCAGCGAGGACGTCGCGTTGAAATCCTGGAAAATTGTGAGGGCGTATTATAGTGCGGCTGCGAATAAAACGCAACCGCTCTATCCGCGCGGCGGCCACCTGTGGCACAATGAGGGGCCAGCAGGAGCCGGGCACACTCCGGTCGCGTCGAAGAGTTTTCGTGGAGGGAAGCAGATAATGAAATTGGCGATTATTGGGACTCACGGATGCGGCAAGACGGCGCTGGCTTTCTCTCTCTGCACGGAACTGCAGAAGCGCGGTCATCGTGTGGAGCTGGTCGTCGAGATGGCCCGTCGGAGCCCTTTTCCTATCAACGAGGCCACATCCGAGGCCAGTCAATTGTGGATCCTTCATCGCCACATCGCGGCGGAACTGGAAGCGGCCAGCCGCGCCGATGCCATTGTCTGCGACCGCTCGGTCCTGGACAACTATGCCTACTACTGTCACAAGTTCGGACGCCGGTCTTACCTTGACGCCCTCATCGAAAACTGGATTCCCACCTACACGCTGCTGGTGAAGGTTCCCATCGTGGATGAATGGCTCATTGATGATGGCGTGCGCTCGACCGACCGGCGGTTTCAAGCCGAGATTGATCGGCTGGTCGAGACGCTCCTTGACGATCTCGTGCGCGACCGAACGTCCATCCTGCGCTTGAGCTATCCCTTCAGCGTGCATCAGGTGCTTGACAGGCTAATGGCCAACCGGCACCTCCCGTGAGCGTCACCACCGATGCGCCGGGATAAAGGCGAAGATTCACCGCCTCGCCGACTGACCATGCTCAGGTGGCGTAATCCGTATTCGTCTCCGTTTGGAGCTTTAGGTCTTCAGGATGACTCCTGTGGGGGGACACATGGTAGCCCACATGCGGGGTCACATCCTCGCAGTCATAACGGGAAAAGGTTCGTTTGAGTTCCCCGGAAGGTCAGGCGGTGAATCGGCGAGGGACCGAGTTTCTGCAAGGCCTGGAGATGCTCCTTCGTCCCGTAGCCGGCGTTCCGAGCAAACCCATAGCCAGGATGAAGGCGGTCATATTCGACCATGAGACGATCACGCCATGCCTTGGCCACGATGGAGGCTGCGGCGATTGAGACCGACAGGGAATCACCATGAACAATTGCCCGCTGAGGGATCGGCAGATTCGGTAGAGTGAGCGCATCCACCAGGACGAAATCGGGCGCCGGTTGAAGTCCCGCGAGGGCCTGGAGCATTGCACGTTTGGTGGCCTCAAGGATATTGATTCGATCAATTTCCCCGGCTTCGACGGCAGCCACTGAAACAGCTCTGGCCGAGAGACGAATTGCTTCGGCGAGTTGGCTCCGGCGAGCCGGTCGTAATTTCTTGGAGTCATCAATCCCATCAGGGATGTTCGAGAGATCGAGAATCACGGCTGCGGCCACAACTGGGCCGGCCAGTGCCCCACGTCCGACTTCGTCCACGCCCGCGATGAAACGATATCCCCGGCGGCTCAACTGCTGTTCCAGCACTGCGGTGCAGCGAGTGATTCGGTCCCCCTTCATGACGGGCCCCAATTATAGTCCCCAGGGTTCGGGAAAGACCATTGTCCGAATCCGGCCTGGAGGATAAAGGCACGGACAGAGAGCCCGGTTCGTCCCTCACTCCCTTCGCTCATAAGTGGGCGATCTACCCCCATCGGCACGCCAATAATTTCGTGCAACACTTTCACCCCGTCGTTCAGTCGAACTATCGGAACGCAGCATGGCAGAGGGGAAAACAATATGAGAGTAGGGCGTCAGAAAATCATCGCGGGCCTCCTGATCGGAGCGATGGCTCCTTGCGCGATAGCTGAATCATCGCTCCAGGCGCGGATACTACCGAGCGTGACGATTTCGCCGAGCATCTTCCCGGCAGCTCAGGGGTCGCAGGCGCTGGTATGTCTCTCGGGGCGAAGCGATGCGACGACATCGGTGCTGATTCCGGGCGATACCTTCGTTGTGACGCTGGCCGGGGCCCGAGTGATGCTTGGCGGGAATGTGCACCGGATAACGACGGATTCTCCGAGGTTCACTTCAGGTCAATTCCTGGCTACAGTGGATGCCAGCCAGAACAGTCTGGAACTTCGGTATCTTGGATCGCCCGCCCCTTTAACCTCGCGTGACATTATTTGCGCCGAGATCACGCTGGTGACAACAGCGGATATAGGACCGGTCCCCGTTCTCTTTTCTGTCCCGAATGATCCGCTGCGCTATGGGCCGAGCGAAAATGTTGTGCGATTTCTGACGGTGGTGGATTTTCCCACCGGGCCTCCCGGGCCTCCCGGCCCCCCAGGACCAGCCGGTCCTCCGGGACCGCCTGGTCCTCCGGGGCCCCCTGGTCCTGAACGGGCCACGACCCAAGCCGATACATCAGGACTACCGCCGGGGGCAATCATTCTCGGACGACCGGGTGACGCGGTGATTGCCGCTGCGGGATACAGCGAAATCGGCAGATCATCTATTGAAGCCTGGTTCCCCACGAGCATGACCAACGTGCCAAGTGCCCGAAGCGGTCACACGGCTGTGTGGACGGGGTCGGAGATGATCATCTGGGGCGGGAGCACTCTGATCATCGGCGGATTCACCAATACCGGGGCGAAGTACAATCCTACTACCGATACTTGGACGCCAACAAGCACTACCGGAGCGCCCAGCGCGAGAACGAATCACACGGCTGTATGGACGGGATCGGAGATGATCATCTGGGGCGGAACATCGCTCCTCAGCCCGCTAAACGATGGGGGACGTTATGATCCCACAACCAATACGTGGAGACCGGTGACCAGGACCGGAGCCCCTGCAGCGCGTAGCGGACACACGGCCGTGTGGACCGGTACGGAAATGATCGTCTGGGGCGGAAGTACAAGCAGCGGTTTGACCAATACGGGCGCACGCTACAATCCCGCCACCGATACCTGGACGCCAATGAGTACGGCCAATGCACCGTCGCCCCGCAGCTCACATACAGCCATCTGGACGGGTAAGGAGATGATCGTCTGGGGAGGATTCGTCGGCGGCAGCAGCCGGACAAATACCGGGGCTCGCTACGATCCCCAAACCGATACCTGGAAGCCCATTAGTACTACGAACGCACCATCGGCGCGCAGCAACCACACGGCCATCTGGACGGGATCCGTCATGGTGGTGTGGGGAGGCATCAACAACCTTGATTTCTACGGCAACGGCGGCCGTTATGATCCGACCAAAGACACCTGGACGGCCGTCAGCACCGCCAATGCTCCCGATGAGCGCAGCAGCCACACGGCCGTGTGGACGGGAAAAGAGATGATTATCTGGGGAGGGAACAATTTCAACGGAGCACAACGCTCAGGTGCTCGCTATGACCCGGAAACCAACGCCTGGTCCTCGTTCACGAGTTCGAATTCACCAACAGCACGCACCGGCCACACGGCCGTGTGGACAGGGGCAGAGATGATCATCTGGGGCGGTGTGGGCCCTCTCAATACAGGAGGCCGTCTCGGATTCCTTTCCTTCTACCGGAAGAACTGAAGACGACAGAGGTACGGCGAGGAAAAACGGATCTTTTCGTGAGAATGCCGATGTCGCTGAGGCCACGCGTTTGACCGCACGACCAACGGCATGGATGCGACCTTCCTCCTCCTTGGTCACAGGGCCGGAAGAGAGCGAGCACGTTTCGCTCTCTTCCGGATTTTTGTTTGTCCGCGACAGCCCTCGATCAGATATTTCGGTCAATCGCTCGTTGACGAACCCTCTTCCTCACGCTTGAGTGATGGAACTGCTCGGTCGCTCCTGGAATAGCTCACCCTTACTTTGGATAACAGCGGCTGTGGTGGATGGCGCGGCACCTCTCCCTCGGGGGTGCAGCCACTGGTTTCTTTGTCGGGGATGGCGTGCTACACTTTGGTCGCACAAGGAGGTGGGGTAATGAGGCGAGAGGGTGTGAGTTGCGCTACCGTGCTATTGATCCTGGCCGTGACGGCCGGAGCACAGGCCGGCCCGCAGACGGGGGGTTCGTCACAACGCCCGGCCGAACGCCCTGCAGTTGAGTATGTTCAGGAAGTCACGCAACTGTTGCGCGAGGCCAATCGCGCGGATCTCTCCGAACAGGAGACCAAAGCGGCGCGTGCCCGAGCCCAGCAGCAAGCCCTTCAGTATGCCTCCGTTGTGAAGGCGCGACAGCCCCGCGGCCTGGAGAAGTTCTATCTCGGTTATCTTTACGCCCTGGCTGATCGGGCCGATGAAGCTCTCATGTTATTCCGCGACGTCGTCGCCGATGACTCGGTAGTTCCGGAAGAGCGCGAGCGCGTGCGTCTGAATGTGATCGAAAAGCTGTGTCAGGCCGGACGGCTGAAGGACGCTGAACTGGAGGCCGCGGCAATCTCCGATCGCGCCTTCAATGCCGAGGAGGTTCGCGCCGGAGCGTACCATCTGCTGGCCATTGCTGCAACGACCGCCGGTCAGGTGGACGCCGCTGTGGCCTATGAGGAGAGATCGCTGGAAGCCGCTCGGAAAAGCGGCATCATTCCGCTGATTTCCCGGTCGGCCTGGGCGCTCGCTCAATTGTACGTGGCCGTCGGTCGCATCCCGGATGCCGCCCGGATGCTCAGCGAAGTAAAAGCCGAGTTCGAGCGTCAATCGGTCGTCGGTGGGGATGCAGCCCAGACGCTGCAAAAATCGGCGAGCTATATCAAGAGCGCTCTGGCGCAACTGGAGATGCTGGGAAAACCGGCTCCCGAGATCGTCACCGTCAAGTGGCTGGAGGAAGAACCGACCACCCTCGCGCGCCTCAAAGGGAAGGTCGTTGCCCTCGAATTCTGGGCCGCCTGGTGCCCGGATTGTCGGGGTATGATCCCTCATCTCCGCGAATGGGCTGCCAGGTACCAGAAAGATGGCTTGAAAATTCTCACCGTGACCCGGTACTACGGATTCAACGGACGCGAGGTCGGACGGGCAACCCGGGAGGAGGAGGAAACGTTCCTCATCCACTTCAAGCGGCTTCGGCAGCTTCCCTACGGGACGGCGATTGACGATGGTCAGCGGAGCTTCGACCTGTACAGTGTGACCTGGGTGCCCACGATTGCCATCATTGATCGGGCGGGGCGCGTACGGTTCGTCTTCACCTGGCACGAGAATCCCGCACTCTGCGAGATGATGATCAAGAAAATTCTTGCCGAGCCCGCCCCATCCAACAGTTGAGCTGCCGGTGCCGGCAGGTCGCGTCGGTCACGTGCGACTGTGCTTATGCGTGTGATTCTCAACGGGATCGAACGAGAAATTCCCGATGGGATGACGATCTCCGAGTTGCTGAACTACCTCGATCTCGCTCCCGAACGCCTCGCTGTCGAGCGGAATTATCAGATCGTTCGCCGCGCCGATTGGGAGCACGTCAGAATCGAGGAGGGAGATCGGGTGGAGATCGTTCACTTCGTGGGCGGCGGCTGAGGCAGTCATCAGGCCATCCTTTTCCGATCAACGACATCTGCGATCACATCGCGGAGAATCTCCGCCTGTGCCGTCAGTGAAAACCGCGTCACTGCTCGCTCCCGGGCAGCCCTCCCCATCCGCCGTCGAAGTTTCGGGTCTTCGAGCAACCGGTGCAATCGGTCGTACCACTCCTCGGGCGTTCGAACGAGAAATCCGGTGACGCCGTCTTCGATGATCTCAGTAACCGCTCCCACGGCAGAAGCAACGGTGGGAATCCCAACGGCCATATACTGAACGGCTTTGAAGCCGGATTTCCCCACTGACCACTTATCGGCGAGAATCGGATAGAGTCCGATATCGAGCGAGCGAAAATCCTCCACCTCGCGCTCCAGCCGCCAGGGTTCGTTGACGACTTCCACAGTGGATAACCGAACCGTTTCCGATCCCCCCACGATCTTCAGGCGGAACCGATGTGTCCGTCCCACTTCTTCGAGAACGGGCAGAATCGCTTTGATGAAAGGGAACGTGGAGTGGCTCCCGATCCATCCGACGATGGGCACATCAGATGATTCCTCTTTGGGTTTGAAAACGTCGGTATCAACCACCGTGGGGAGGATCGTCACAGGTTTGCCCCGCTCGCTCACGTAGTGGGCGATATAACGATTTCCGGCGATGACGGCGTCGGCCCAGCGGATGAGCGAATCTGTTTTGCGAAACCATTTGAGGGGGGTCACGAGCGATCCGTATGTCGGGCTGACATAGGAGACAAACGTGGCATCATCGAGATCGAGGATGAGCGGCTTGTGCCAGAGGCGCGCCAGGACCCATTCCACAAGTGGTGGGCCGAAGAGCGCAGCTTCGCGCTGAAGAAAAATCCCATCGGCCCGTCGCGCGCGCCACAGAAGCGGCACCCGGCGCAGCATCGCTGCCACAAGCCCCAGGCTTTTTCTCACGGTCTGGCCCCTGACGTAGAGAATGCGAAAAGTCTCTGGAGAAAGAAATGGACTCAGGTCTACGTCAATTCCAAACTCTCGAAGAAGTGGCCGGTATTGTTCGATCCGATAGCGGGTCGCCGCTGCCTCAACGGGATACGACGTGAGGGCGAGGATTCGGATCCTCCTCATACGGGTTCGGCCGATTGAGGCCTGCGCGGGGGGTTGGACTCCGGGGGCTGCCGCATCCGTTTCCGTCTCCTGTCGAGCCAGCCCGCCGAGATGAAGATGAAGAAGAAGACGATAATCTGGGCTCGTTGCCGATACGCAGTTCCCACGTTCCCCTGAAAGAGCGAGTAAATGATAGTCAGGCCTCCGGTGAAGAGCAAAATGACGGCGCTCTCCGCAATCTTCCGGCGCACGGCCAGCAAGAGTCCGCGCACGAGTGAGGGGATCAGGGCCCACCAGACGACCATCTCCGGCATCGTGATGGCCGAACGCAAACTGGTGATTGCCCAGGGAAAGGGAGCGAGCATCAGGTAGAGAAATCCGATGGGCAGAAAGCGGAGCGCTCCGCCAACGGTCGAGACATCAGCTTCGCGGGCAAATCCCGATTGCGCAAACGTCGCCAATTTGATGCGCGAGAGGTGAATCTGCTGAAGCACGTGGTCAACAGTGAGCGATTCCAGTTCGCGATCGAGCACGCCCACACTGTTGATGATGAGGGTGAGCAGAAAGACGATGAGCGATTGGGTCGTCAGCCCCACAATCGGTCCCCGCTTGCTCCCGATGAATGAGATCACCGCCGATACTGCCACAATGTAGAAGACGTAATTGCGGAGCGGGTGAAGGGGCAAAAGCGCAGCAAAAAACAGGAGCACGTAGATGAGCGAGAAACGGTGGTGAAGCTGAAGGACGGCATAGATGCACAGGAGGATGCACAAGATCACGAGAGGATCCTTGAGCAGTTGAGCCGACCAGAGGACCAGCGACGGGAAGCACGCCGTCAACCAGGCGGCCATTCGCGCCACCGGGCGATCAAAGACCAGCAGGGCAATGCGATAGACCAGGAGCGCATGAAATGCTCCGACGAAGCAGTTGATCATGACAACGAGCAGAGGAACCGGACCGAGAACGTAATAGATGGCTGCGACGAAATAAAAGTAGCCCGGCTGGCTCGCCGGCCAGACGGCGAAGGCCGACTCTCCACGCCAGTATCGAGCAATGCTTGCCCCAATGAGGTGATAGGTTGCCGCATCGCCACCAAAGAAGTCCTCCAGATCAAAAAGGGCAATCACAAGGGCGACCAGAATCCGCAGCGTCAGGCCGACGAAGAAAATTCGTCGAAGGAGCAGGCGTTCCTCGCCGTCGAGTGTGCGCTCTCTGATCACCAGGTTCGACGCGGCGTGGAGTCGCTCATTCATCCGGATTTTCCTTCCTCAAGGTCTTCGGCGGTGCTTTGCTTCCATCCTCGGCGGGCATCTCGCTTTTGGTCTCGGCTTAATCCACGCACTGCTGGAACCAGAGTTCCAGCATGAGGAGCGTCCACAGCAGGTGCGCGTGATCGCGTCGCCCTGCGAGATGCTCGTCAATCAGGGATTTCACGACCGTCGGCTTGAATAATCGCCGACCTCTCGCTCGATCCGAAAGAAGCGTTTCTTCGAGCAGCGGGCGCAGGGATCCCCGGAACCAATGGGCCAGGGGTACACCAAATCCCTGTTTGCGCCGACGGAGCGTGGCCTCCGGCAAGAGTCCCTTTACTGCCTGCTTCAGGATGTACTTGGACGTGGCTCCCCGCCGCTTGTAGTGTGCCGGGAGGCGTGCGGCGAATTCGAGCAAAAGGTGATCAACAAAAGGGGCGCGCGCTTCCAGACCGTGAGCCATGCTGGCGATGTCTACTTTGACGAGCAGATCGTTGGGGAGATAGGTCATGGTATCGGTCAGCAGCAGGGCATCAGTCAGCGAGAGGCCCGGCGTTTCGACCAGCCAGGGGGCGAGAACGCTCTCCGGCGATGTGGACGTAGTGAGGTGGGCGAACTCGTCGGTGTACAGCTCGCGGTGCAGCTCGGTGTCGAGGGCCGATACCCAACTCCGATACCGACGCGCCGGCGGAAGCGGCGCGGCCAGCGCGAACCGCTCGAGCCGACGCAGCAACCGATGGGTCCAGGGCAGGGGCAACCGATGCATCTCGCGGGCCAGGCGCCGGGCGGGAACCGAGATGATTGCCGGAAGACGTTCGGCCACCTCCATCGCCCAGTAGCGATCATACCCGGCAAACATCTCATCTCCACCATCCCCGGTCAGCGCCACCGTCACGTGCTCCCGGGTGAGTCGGCTGAGATAATAGGTGGGAATCGCTGAGGGATCGGCATACGGCTCACCGTAGTGCCGGACGAGAATCGGTACGACCTCGGCTGCTTCGGGCGTCACGATGAATTCGTGGTGATCCGTACCGAAATGGTGGGCAATCCGCCGCGCGTGCTCCAGCTCCGTGAAGTCCTCATGGTCAAATCCGATGGAGAAAGTCTTGACCGGCTGCGATGAATGCTGGCTCATGAAGCCGACGACAGTGGAAGAATCAATGCCGCCGCTCAGGAAAGCTCCCAGCGGAACGTCACTGATCATCCGCAGGCGAACCGTCTCCCTGAGCAACTCGCGCAAACGCTCCACCGCCTCGTCCTCGCTCAGTCGGAGCTTGGGGACGAAATCGAGCTTCCAGTACCGGGTGATGCGAATCTCTCCCTGACGCCAGATGAGCCGGTGTCCCGGCTCCAGCTTGCGGATCTCTCGAAACGCCGTCCGGGGCGCCGGCACATAGGTGAAGACGAGATAGTGATGGATGGCCTCCCAGTCAATGTCCGAACGAATCTCAGGATGCTCACGCAGCGCCTGGATTTCTGAGGAAAAAACGAGACCCCCATTGGGCGTCGCGTAGACGAGCGGTTTTTCTCCCACCCGGTCCCGGGCAAGAAGCAGTTGTCGCTCCCTTCCATCCCACAGGGCGAAGGCGAACATTCCACGGAGGAGCGAGGGACACTCTTCCCCGTATTCCTCGTAAGCATGAACGATCACTTCCGTATCACTGGCGGTGTAGAAGCGATGACCGCGATCGGTCAGGTGTCGTCGCAGCTCACGGTAGTTGTAAATTTCGCCGTTCAAAACGACCCAGATGCTTCCGTCTTCGTTGTGAATCGGCTGATGGCCCGTTTGCAGGTCAATGATGCTCAGTCGGCGGACGCCCAGGCCCACGCCCGCGTCGAAAAAGTACCCTTCTTCGTCTGGGCCGCGATGTCGAAGCCGGTCACACATTCGGCGAAGGAGGGCTTCATCAACGGGAGCACCGCATGGATTGAGAATTCCTGCGATTCCACACATCAGTTGTTCTGAATGGTGCCAGAAGTAAGCGTGAGTGTTCTCACCGATACGCGTCTTGTGTCCGCGCCTCTGACGCTGCTACATCCGGTAGGTGAGCGCGCGCGCGCCGACGCGCCCACGCATCAATCTCCATGATCTGCTCGATGCTCCGGACAGGTTGTGGTTCATGCTCCTGCATGACGGTGCGAATGAGGGCGGCTATGGCCGGGAAGGGAATTTGTCGCTGGAGAAATGCCTCAACCGCGATTTCGTTCGCTGCATTGAGGACGGCGGGCATCGTGCCTCCGGTCCGGAGAGCGCGATACGCCAGTTCCAAACAGGGAAACCGCTCCACGTCCGGCGGATGGAATTCCAGCGTCAGCGAGGGCGTAAATGTCAGCCGCGGTAATGGGGTTGGCCGGCGCTCCGGATAGGTGAGTGCATACTGAATCGCGTAGCGCATGTCGGTGACCCCGAGTTGGGCCAGGATGGAACCATCGGTCAACTCGACCATCGAATGAACGATGGATTGCGGGTGGATCAGGATGTCAATCCGTTCGGGCGGAAAGCCAAACAACCAGCGGGCTTCGATCACCTCCAGCCCTTTGTTCATCAGCGTCGCTGAGTCAATGGTGATCTTTCGACCCATCTGCCAGGTCGGATGCTGCAACGCCTGTTCGGGAGTCACATCAGCCAGTTCCTCCGGCGACGTTGTGCGGAACGGCCCACCCGAAGCGGTGAGAATCAACCGAGCGACGTCAGCCCGATCAACCGATCGGAGGCACTGATGAAGGGCATTATGTTCGCTGTCAATCGGCAGCAGCTCAGCTCCCGTTTCAGCAGCTTTTGCCGTCATCAACTCGCCGGCCATCACCAGCGTTTCCTTATTGGCCAAAGCGATGCGCTTTCCCATTTCAATGGCGCGGTAGGTCGGCAAAAGTCCCACTGCGCCCACCGTTGCCACCACAACGATCTCGACATCCGGATGACCGACAATTTCCAAAAGCCCTTCGATACCAGAACCGATCTTCGGGGCAGCGGGAACGCCGGAGGCGGCCAGTTCCTTTTTCAGGAGTTCGACCGAAGCCTCGCTGCCGACCGAGACGATCTGGGGCCCGTATTTCTTTATCTGTCGGGCGAGCAGATCAATGCTCTGACCGGCGGCCAGTCCGACGACCTCATACGTCTTCAGATGCTCGATAACCTCAAGCGCATTACGGCCGATCGAGCCCGTTGAGCCGAGAATTGCCACCCGTTTCACGACACCCTCTCCTTAACGCAAAACGGAATGCAGCCGCTTCAGTCTGCCATTGTCTCACCCTCTGGCGTCCCTGTGCATCGCAATGGCACCGGTCACCTATGATAGAAAAAGTGGAAATACAAGTAAATGATGGGGGCATTGAAAATGATGCTGTCCAAGCGGTCAAGCATCCCCCCGTGCCCCGGCAGGAGAGCGGCGGCATCTTTCACCTGCGAACCCCGTTTGAGCATGGATTCGATAAGATCGCCGATCTGCCCCACGATATTGACGATCGTTGCCAGCACAAGCAGGTGCGCCCAGGGAATGTCGGGAAAGAACGTCCCTTTTGATATTGCCGCCGCGAGAAAACTGGCCGCCAATCCTCCGACGGAGCCCTCAACCGTCTTTGCCGGACTGACGTGGGGAGCGAGCTTCCGCCGACCCATCAGACGCCCGACGTAATAAGCCCCTGTGTCCCCGGCCATAATGATGGCGAAGCCCAGCGTGAGAAGGCGAGGTGCAGCATCGCTTGCGTCCCCCCGCACGAGAACGAGAAAGCCGAGAAAGACGGCCACGTAGACAACGCCAGCCACACTCGCCGAGGTCGAGACGAGCGCTGTGTCGAACCGCTTCTCCGTTATCAGCCAGAGGAACATTTCTCCGCCGTAGTGGA
Organism: Blastocatellia bacterium; assembly: GCA_035573895.1. Lineage (NCBI taxonomy): Bacteria > Pseudomonadati > Acidobacteriota > Blastocatellia > Blastocatellia bacterium. The sequence goes on from DATLZR010000169.1 coordinate 20,688, forward strand.
TGAGAAGAGCAGCGAGAACAAGCTCCGCATCTCCTCGGTAGAATCCCACCATGACGACAATCGCTGCGGCGTAGCCGATTGCCCGATGACAACGGCAACCCGCTTTCTCGGCCAGGATATAGAACTCGCGCAGGCCGAGAATCACAGCTACGGTAGCCATGGCGAAGAAGTACAGGGGCTCGGATGACCACACGGCAAGCAAAAGGATCGGCAAGAGAATCGCGGCTGTGATGACACGCTTCATAAGAAACGAAGCGTGATTATAGCCGGATTCCCCTAGCTGAGGTAATCCTGTCCAAAGAATTCGTCAGATCGCTTGGAGTGAGCCGTCCGAAGCCATCTTTTGCAGCCATTCCATCCATCCGCCTGCCGCCCGCCAGCGATGGCCACGCAGGGACTGAATCCGGGTAACGGACATGCCGGGGGAATGAATTCAGCAAACAGGACGTGAAGGGGGAAGGAAAGGTTCGGTCGGTGTCGGAGCGGGTGGATGATGTGAGGGGATTGGTTTGCCACCTTCCCGGGCTATTATCACCCACGCCTGAGAGGCCATCTTCAGGGCGCGTTTCCCGGAAGAGCCCGCTTCCGGCGGTCTGGGCGTCATCAACGTGCCGTCCGTCTCCGCGTCCTCGGCCGGGTGCTTGTGCGGCCATTATTTCCACACGGTTCGCGTCTGGCTGCCTTATGTCAGGACCTGCTTTGGCGTCTTCAACGCACCTTTTTCTTCCACAACCCGTTTCCCAGACGTTTCACGTCCGGCTCCTTTGTCGGGGCTTTTTTCGGGACCCATTGCTCTGACACAGATGTTCCTATTGCCCTCTGTCACGGGTATCGTTATCATAGTTTTCCTCCGCGACGACCCGACGTATTTCTGGGTTGCTGCTTCAATATGCGGTGAGGGAAAGCTGATGCAAATCAAAAGATCCATGGCCTCCCTGCTTGCGCTTGCCTCCGTCATGCCTGTGGCAGGAGCAATGCAGCGTGGGTGGGTGGAGAATTCAGGCCCGATATCTCAACGCTACGTCCACATGGTCTGGACGACGGAGAACGGTCTCCCGCAAAATTCGATCAATGCCATTGTCCAGACCCATGACGGTTACCTGTGGCTTGCTACCCAGGGGGGAGTGGTTCGATTTGACGGAATGACGTTCACCGTGTTTGATTCGGCCAACACGCCGGTGCTCAAGAGTAATCGGATCTTGTGCCTCTACGAAGGTCGCGCAGGAGACCTCTGGATTGGGACCCAGCTTGGGGGATTGATTCGATACACCCGGGGAAAATTTTCGGCATACACGACGCGGGACGGCCTTCCCAGTGATGAGATTTCGAGCCTTTATGAAGATCGTCAGGGAGTGCTGTGGATAGGAACGACGCGAGGATTGGCTGCCTGGCGGGAGGGTCGGTTCACGACCTATTCGACCCGCGACGGCTTGCCACATGAACACGTCAAGGCCATCGCGGAAGATCGAGCCGGTAACCTCTGGATCGGGACATACAGTGGGTTGGCGCGATTCCGTCAGGGGACCTTCACGGTCTACACGATGGCCGATGGCTTGTCCGCCTCTCGAATCTTCGCCATTCAACCCGACCGGGATGGGAACCTCTGGGTGAGTACAGGTAACGGCCTGGTTCAGGTGACAGAGGGAAGAATTATCGCTGGCCCTCTCGCTCAGTACAATTCTCGTCTCGGTCGCGTCAATGGAGTCGTCCAGGATCGAGACGGTGCGCTCTGGATAGCGACGGCCACCGGCCTTTTTCATTTCCGCTCAGGTCAGTTGAGTCAATACACCAAGCACAGTGGCCTATCCGATGACAACATCACTGCCGTTCTCATGGATCGCGAAGCTAACCTGTGGATCGGAACCTGGGTCGGCGGGCTGAACTACTTGCGGGAAAGTCACATCACGACCATTCCACAGGGCGATGATAGCTCGCTCGACGCGGTGAGGCCGATTTACCAGGACGCTGAAGGGGACGTGTGGTTCGGTTCGATGCAGCAGGGTTTGAACCGACTTCACCGAGGAGCCATCATCACGTATACGGCGAATGAGGGGCTTCCACCTGCTCAGATCTCATCGCTTGTCGGAGACCGGGAGGGAAACCTTTGGGTAGGAACGTGGGGAGGGGGACTGGCGAAACTGAAACCGCGGAGCAAGGGGCATACAGGGGCGGTGCGAGGGCTGTCGGTGAGCGTTTACACCGCTGCCACCAGTGGGTTGCCCGGGGATCATGTCAATGCCCTTTATGTTGACCGCCAGGGGGCATTATGGATAGGCATATCAAATGGACTTGCCCGCTTTCACAATAATGAGTGGACCACCTTCAGGCCGAGCGACGGTCTCGTTCACCACGATGTGCGGTTCATCACCGAGGACCGTCACGGGGCGCTCTGGATCGGCACAACCAACGGGCTCAGCCGATTTAAAGACGGGCGATTCACTAATTACACCACCGCCGACGGACTGTCGCATAACTACGTGCGTGAAGTCTACGAGGATGAGGACGGGGTCCTCTGGATCGGCACCTACGGCGGCGGATTGAACCGATTGCATGACGGACGATTCACACAGTACACCAAAAAGGAAGGCTTGTTTGACATTGTCGTCTCGCGCATTCTGGAAGATGATCAGGGCAATTTATGGATGAGCGGCAACCGCGGTATCTTCCGGGTGAGTCGAAGAGAGCTGAACGATTTCGCTCAGAGGAAGATTCGGTCAATCACCTGCCTTTCTTATGGCATCGCCGATGGCATGAAGAGCAGCGAGTGCAACGGCGGATTCCAGCCGGCCGGGTGGAAGACACGCGATGGGCGGCTCTGGTTTCCCACCTTCAAAGGCGTAGTGGTGATTGATCCCCGAAGGATCAGCACACTGGCGCCACCGGTCGCCATCGAAAAGATCATCAGCGACCAAAACCTAATAGATGTCCAGAACGCGGTGACCTTGCCTCCCGGTCGTGGCGATCTGGAGATCCACTTCACGGCCATCAGTTTCATCGTGCCGGAGAAGGTTCGATTCAGATACAGACTCGAAGGCTATGACCGCGAATGGGTGGACGCCGGGACGCGTCGTGTGGCCTATTACACGAATTTGCCGCCGGGCGACTATCGCTTTCGCGTGATCGCCAGTAATCGGGATGGGGTGTGGAATGAAACCGGTGCCACATTCGCGGTTTCGCTGAGGCCGCATTTTTATCAAACTCTCTGGTTCTACGCCCTGATGATGCTGGCGCTCATGGGCAGCGGCTGGGGCGTCAACCGGCTGCGCATGCGGCGGCTGCTGCGGCGGACGCGCGAACTGGAAGCCGCCGTGGCCTCCCGGACGGCCGAAGTGGTCAGGCAAAAGGATCAACTGGCCGAGACCAACGCGCAACTCGCTCAGGCTAACGAACTGCTCGGACGGGCCAATGAAAATATGCTGGCAGTGCTCAATGAGTTTCAGGCCGCCGTCGTCATGACGGATGCCGCAGGGCGCGTGACGTTTCTCTCCCAGATGGCCGAACTGCTCTTCAACCAATCGGGCGACGACGCGCTCGGTCACCCCTGGACCGACGTGCTTCCGCTTCCCGATGCGGACAAGGCCCGATTGAAAGAGTTGTGCGAGATGACTCCGGGACGACGATCTAAGCTCCCGGTAAACATGCAAGTCGAGGGAGGGCGCCGCTACTGGATGGAAGTCGAGGTGAAGGATGATCCCCGGTCATCCGAGAGCAGGATTTTCTTCTTCTATGATGCGTCGGAAATTTACAGCCTTCGCAGCCTGCTCGACGAGCGCGCCCGCTTTCATGGCCTGGTGGGAGCAAGCAGCGCCATGCAGCTCATCTATAAACAAATCCGGGATGTGGCCAAAATGGAACTGACCGTGTTGATCGAGGGGGAAACCGGAACCGGCAAGGAACTGGTGGCGCGAGCGATCCACCTGGCCAGTCATCGGCGCGATAAACCGTTTATCGCCGTCAACTGCGCCGGGTTGACCGAATCGTTGTTGACGAGCCAGCTCTTTGGTCATCGTCGAGGGGCCTTCACCGGAGCCACTGCCGATCACATCGGCCTGATCGAAGCGGCGCACGGCGGCACCCTCTTTCTCGACGAGATCGGAGACATTCCCCTCAGCGTGCAAGCGAGCCTCCTCCGGGTGCTCCAGGAAAAGGAAATCACGCGATTGGGAGAATCGGTGCCGAGAAAGGTGGATGTGCGCATTCTGGCGGCGACCAATCGCGATCTGAATCAAGCGGTCGTAGACGGAACATTCCGTCAAGACCTCCTGTATCGGATTCGGGTGGGACGGATTCAACTGCCTCCGCTCAGACAACGAATGGAGGATCTACCCCTGTTGGTGGCCTGGTTTCTGGGCCAGCTCCGAGCCTCGGCGGCTATATCGGTGCAGGATGTAAGCCGCGAGGCGATGGACCTGCTGATGGAATACTCCTGGCCGGGCAACGTGCGAGAATTGAAAAATGCCATCGAATATGCCGCAGCGCACTGCCGCGGTTCGGTGATCCAGATTAAAGATCTACCCAAAGAGATCGTCGGCCAGCCGGGACCCATCCCCTCTACGAATGACAGGCAAGATGAGAGACAGCGCATCCTGGACGCGCTGGCACAGGCCGAGGGCAATCGCGCACGTGCCGCTCGTCGGCTGGGCATCGGTCGAACCACACTCTACCGCCGGATGAAAGCCCTCGGCATAGAAATTGACTAGCCGACGAAGCGCATCATAGAGACTTTCAACTGCCCATACCCTGGGAGCGACTTATCAGGCGGAACAGGCGCACAAGGAGCGTGCGCTCCCGGACGAAACCCAGATTGCCCTGGACACACAAGACAAGACTTCCGTGCTCACGACGCAGCTACCGTAAATCTGCCGATCATGTGACCAGAGAGGCTTTCGTGCCCCCCCGTGTGTTTCACGGGACAAGTGGTGGAACACTCCTGAAACAGCCGATGGAACACTTTCTGTTCCATTGAAACACCGACAAGCGATTCGCTTGTTTCTGCCCAACCTCAAGAGGGAGAGAGTGTTGGCCTGTTCTTCTGCCCTACCGGCACGCTTCTTGCACGGCAGTATGGCGAGCCTCTTGAAGGCGAGAAAGAGATAAAGGCGGAGAGGAAAGCTTCAATGGCCGATTGTTGGGCAAAGAGGACGTGCCGAGGGGTCTGATGGAATCACACGGCCCGCCATTCAAGGGCAACGATTCGCTGGAGGCCGGGTTGATGGCTGCCGTCCAGGAGGGAGATCGCGAGGCCGTCGAGAGATTTCTGGCCTCCGGAGCCGATGTGAATGCCTCCGGCCCAGATGGGTGGACGCCACTGATGGCAGCAGTGGTGACAGGCCAGGTGGAACTGGTCCGGAGGCTGCTCAATGCTGGTGCTCGCGTCAATGCTCAGGCCCGGGATGGTTCGACGGCGCTGATGAAAGCAGCGCTGTGGGGACAGACCGAGGTTGTCCAGCTCTTACTCGACGCCGGCGCCGATGCCACTATCCAGGATGCTGAAGGCTGGACCGCGCTAAAGCTCGCCGAGAGTACGGGTCATGCTCAAATTGCGCGGTTACTCTCGCAGTGAGACTTGCGTTTAACCATCCATTGTCCAACTCTCGGTTTCCAGGCGCTGACCATCAACCTGGACTTGAAACTGACGGGACTTGAAACTTGGACGACTGCTGGGGAAAGACGAATGGAGGATATAGCCATGACAGAGACAAACACCGATATGAAAAGAAGCATGCCGGGAAAAGGGGTGAGTCGAAAACTGTGGGTGCTGCTGATCACAGCCCTGTTCTGCGTCGGCCCGTTGCCGGCGCTGCGGGTGCAAGCAGCGACGATCAACGTCACCAGCACGACTGACCTGATCGCTGACGATGGAGCATGCACTCTGCGCGAGGCGATTCGGAACGCCAACGACACCACCGATGGACAGGCCGACAACGATGACTGCACCAGCGGAGATCCTGCCGGAGCCGACATCATTGTACTCGACAGTACCCAGGTCTACATGCTGAGTCTGGATATGGCAACAGGGGACGAGAACTCCACTGCTCAGGAAGACGATCTGGATGTAAAGAGCCAGATTACGATTCGGGGCAATGGGGCGACGATCAAGCGTAACTCAACGCAGTGCGACCTAGATGGCGTTCAAGAGATAAGCGAATTCCGCATCTTCCAGGTTCACGGTACAGGCGATCTCACGCTGGAAAACGTGACTGTCGAAAACGGATGCGCCGAGGGTTCCATTGGCGGCGGGATCGTCAATCAAGGCAAACTGAGTGTCACGGACAGCACGATCTCTGGCAATCAGGCCTACTCCGATGGCGGCGGGATCTTCAACGATGCTAACCGCCAGATGACAATAACCCGTAGCAAGATCTCGAACAATCTTGCAGATGATGACGGCGGGGGGATGTTCAATAATTCGGGCGGGACGGTGACAATCACCGGCAGCGAGATCAAGTTCAACGAAGCCGATTTCGGCGGGGGCATCTATAACCAGGGCACCCTCGACATCATGGGGAACACCACGATCTCCGACAATCATGTGTTTAATGACGGTGGGGGCATCTACAGCGACTCTGGCATGTTGACGATCACAGACAGCACGGTTGACGACAACAGCGCGGATGGTGACGGTGGCGGCATTTACAATAGCGCTGACCTAGCGATCATGAGCAGCACAATCTCGAACAACAGCGCGGATGGTGACGGTGGCGGCATTTACAATCCCGATGATGACTTAGATATCACGAGCAGCACGATCTCGAGCAATAGTGCGGAATATAAGGGGGGCGGCATCTTCAACGACGACGGCAGCGTGACGATCATAAACAGCACGATAACGATGAATGAAGTCGAACACGAGGACGGCGGCGGAATCTTCAACGATGGAGGAGGCACGTTGAACATCACGGGCAGCATGATCTCAAACAACATGGCAGGCCAGGATGGCGGGGGCATCCTTAATCTCGGTACCTTTCCTCAGCTCATTGACAGCACAATCTCGCAGAACAAAGCCAATCGGGATGGCGGGGGCATCGCCAGTAACGGAGGCTACATAGGGCTTATCAAAAATAGCAGAATCTCGGAGAATCAGGCTGATCAAGATAATGATGAATCCGGATCCGGCGGCGGCATCTCGAATGGCAATGGTGCCAGCGTGGAGATCGAAAACAGCACGATCTCGCTCAATACGGCCGAGGAGGGGGGCGGCATTTTCAACTTTGCCTACAACCCTACCACAAGCAAAATGACCATCAAAACCAGTACGATTTCAGGTAACGAGGCCGGGGGTCCCGGTGGTGGCCTCGGTAACGCCGGTATTTTGACGATCACCAACAGCACGATTTCGGGTAATAAGACCGGCGACGCCGATGGTGGAGGCATTTGGAACGACCTATGGGGTACCGTGAACGCCAGTTTTGTCACCATCGCCGACAATGATGCTGGCACCTCCGGCCAGGGCGGAGGGATATCCAACGACGGCACGGTTAACATCAAGAACTCGATCGTGGGGAACAACGCCGGCTCAACTGAGCCGAATTGCTCGGGCACGGTAACAGCAAGCGGGAGGAACCTGGCGACGGATGCAGCCACGATGAGCTGTGGGACGATGAACTTCGACTACGTGGCTTCGACCGGAACCGGGGGGCTGAATCTCGGCGTGCTGGCCAATAACGGGGGGCCGACGCTAACGCACGCGCTCGGATTGGGCAGTGCGGCCATTGATGCCGTCACCGAGTGCACCGATTTGCAGGATCCACCCGAGCTGGTGATGACCGACCAACGAGGTGTCAGCAGACCGCAAGGCAGCCTGTGCGATGCCGGAGCTTACGAGGCTCCACCTCCACCTCCACCGTCATCAAATG
>DATLZR010000170.1 GCA_035573895.1 Blastocatellia bacterium
TCGGGTTCACGCTCCATCTGGTGCCGATGAGTTTGTGGTATGCCGGAATCATTCTGGCTCTGCTCCTTCACTGGCGGGGGGATGAACAGGCTCGCCGCCTGTCCGCCCGACTCATGCAGCAGATGCCCATCATCATCGCCCCGGGCGTTACCCTCGGCAGTGAGAGGACTTCCGGATCGGCTGGACAACTCGGCCGGAAACGGCGACACTAATTCGTGATTTCCATCAAAACCACTGAGGAGGAGTTATGCGGAGAAGCAAGCATCTCGCACCCATTCATCGGAGGGCAAGATCTATGGCCGTTCGTATCGGCATCGTCACTCTGCTCATTATGCTGGTGATTCCGGCAGCGCTCACGCGGGCGCAGCAATCGGGATTGCCACCGCTCATTGACCGCGAACTATTCTTCGGCAACCCTGAAATCGCCGGAGCGCAGATCTCACCCGATGGCCAGTTCATCGCATTCCTCAAACCCTGGAATGACACCCGCAACATCTGGGTCAAGCGCACCAACGAGCCCTTCACGGCAGCCCGTCGCCTGACGAGCGAGACCAAGCGCCCGATCCCCGCTTTCTTCTGGAGCCGCGATAGCCGCTATATCCTTTTCGTCAGGGATAACGATGGCGATGAGAACTTCAACGTCTACGCCGTGAGCCCGTTGGAGAGCCCGGCTCCCGGACGCGACGTCCCGACGGCGCGCAACCTGACCGACCTCAAAGGCGTGCGAGCCATCATCTATGACGTTCCCAAAACCGACCCCGACCTCATCTACGTCGGTCTCAACGATCGAGATCCCGCCTGGCATGACCTCTACAAAGTGAAAATTTCGACCGGCGAGCGCACGCTCATCCGCAAAAACACCGAACGGATTTCGAGCTGGGTCTTCGATCTCAAGGGCCAGCTTCGCCTGGCGGCCCGCATCGCCGATAACGGCGATACCGAAGTGCTGCGGGTTGATCCCGACGGCTTCACGAAGGTCTATTCCTGTTCCATCTTCGAGACCTGCGGGCCAGTTCGATTCCACAAGGACGGCAAGCGCGTCTACATGGTCACCAACAAAGGCGATGATGTGGACCTCGTTCGCCTGACGCTGTTCGATCCGGAGACGGGGAAGGAAGAAGTCGTTGAATCGGATCCGCTCAAGCGCGTGGATCTCAGCCAGGCGATCTTCTCCGATTTGACCGATGAGCTGATCGGAACGGCCTACGTGGACGATCGCCCGCGCGTCTATTTCCGCGATAAGTCCTACCAGGCCGACTACGAGTTGTTGAAGAAGCGGCTGCCGGGCAAAGAGATCAACCTGGGCTCCTCGACCAAAGACGAACAGCTCTTTCTGATCAATGCCAGCAGCGACACCGAGCCGGGCGAGACCTATCTCTTCGACCGCCGGACTAAGAAACTCACCTTTCAGTATCGCATCCGCGAGCGACTGCCGCGCCAGCACCTGGCTTCGATGAAGGTGATCCGCTACAAGTCATCAGACGGGCTGGAGATACCGGCCTATCTGACGCTGCCCAAAGGCGTCGAGCCGAAGAATCTGCCCGTTATTGTTTTTCCGCACGGCGGCCCGTGGGCGCGCGACATCTGGGGTTACAATACCTATGCGCAGTTTCTGGCCAATCGTGGCTATGCCGTCTTGCAGCCCAATTTCCGCGGCTCGACCGGCTACGGCAAGAAATTCCTCAATGCCGGCAACAAGCAATGGGGCGAGAAGATGCAGGACGACATCACCTGGGGCGTGAAGTATCTCATCGAGCAAGGAATCGCCGATCCCAAGCGCATCGGGATCATGGGCGGCTCCTACGGCGGCTATGCGACGCTCGCGGGCGTGGCCTTCACGCCCGACCTCTATGCGGCAGCGGTTTCAATTGTCGGACCCTCCAATCTGATCACGCTGCTTGAATCCATCCCGCCCTACTGGGAAGCCTTTCGTAAAATCTTTCTTCACCGCATGGGCGACCCTTCGACGCCTGAAGGCCGAGCCCAACTGGAACGCCAATCGCCGCTCAATTCGGCGCACAGGATCAAAACGCCGCTCCTTGTGGTTCAAGGCGCAAATGACCCCCGCGTGAAGAAATCCGAATCGGATCAGATCGTCGTTGCGCTCCGGGATCGCGGCTTTCCGGTCGAGTATCTGGTTGCGCCCGATGAGGGACACGGGTTCGCCCGACCGGTCAACCAGATGGCGATGATTGCGGCGGCCGAGAAGTTTCTGGCCAAGCATCTGGGCGGTCGCTATCAGGAAGACATGCCGCCTGAGGTCGCCACGCGGCTCAAGGAAATAACCGTGGATGTCAAGACGGTTGTCATGCCTAAGCGCATCGAGGCGGCATCGGTGGGCTTGCCCAAACCGTCAATCGCCTTAGAGCCGACTTCGGCGACATATCAGGGCAAGATCGAGGTCGCCGGCCAGTCCATCACCTTCACCTCGACTCTCACGATCCGGCAGGAAGGCAACGCCTGGGTGGCCAGCGAGACGGCAGCGCTGCCGATGGGTGAAATCAGCGACACGACCGTGCTCGACAAGGACACCCTCGCGGTGACAAAGCGCACGATCAAACAGGGGCCGATGGCCATCGAGGTAACCTTCAAGGATAACAAGGCCAGCGGGACGATGACCCTCGGAGGCCAGACCCGACCGATCGAAGCCGATCTCGGCGGACCATTGTTCGCTGACGGCGCAGGCGCAAGCGTCGTGCTGGCTACGCTGCCGCTCGCAGAAGGCTACTCGACCACGTTTCGCAACTTCGATATCCAGCGGCAGAAGGTCAAGCTCATGCAGGTGAAAGTTGTGGGCGTGGAGAAGGTGACGGTTCCGGCGGGCACCTACGAGGCGTTCAAGCTCGAAGTCACCTCGGCCGAGGGCGATGCCGACAAGGTAATGCTGTGGATCGCCAGGGATACACGCCGGCCGATTAAAACCGTCGCCACTTTGCCCCAACTGGGCGGAGGCACACTCACATCGGAGCTGGCGAAATAAAGTACGGGCGGCCAAAGGAGGCCGCCCGCGTTTTCCCACTCGGTCGAGTCTGTCGGAATGCGAGGGGACGCGAGCCGAAAAAACAGGCGTTGAACCCGCGAAGCGGGCGACTCGAATCTAGCCTGGCGTGAGCGCAAGCGAACCCCAGGATCGGGAGGCAGCCAAAAATAATTTCCCCCAAGCCCGCCAAGCGGGCGGCCCGATCTAGCCTGGGGTGAAGCGCGAGTGAACCCCAGGCATGCGCCGGAGGATGGCGAAGGCGCCGTCTCATTCACGCGTCCGGACGGTTGAAGGGATGGAATCACCGTCCCGGCGCAGAGGATAATAAGGCTCTTCGTGGTGGATGGTGCGCCGGGACGGTGAATGCTACGTCACTTATCGCTTATGCGCCCCGTCGCGCTGACCCCCCGGTGGGACTTTCGGGCACGACGGTCCGCTTCAGTTCCTCTTTGAGCACCTCGACGGCTTTCTCCAGTTGCGCGTCGCGGCCTTTGAGGAAATCTTCCGGCGTGTTATCCACGTAGACATCGGGCGGCACGCCGTAATTTTCCAGATTGTAGCCTTTGACGTTCCACAATCCGGTGCCCGGCGTGCGAATTTGCGAGCCGTCCATCAGGCGATAGGAGCCCGTGCCGATCACGGCTCCGTAGGTTGTCGTGCCCACGATCTTGCCCAGGCCGAGCGTGCGGAACCCGTCGGGGAAGACTTCGGCATCGCTGGTGGAACGCTCATTCTGCATGACCACCATCGGCCCGAAGAAGGCCCGCTGCGGCCGCGTCAGCACCACGGAATCCCGCTGGCGCGTGTATTGATACTGCCGCTGCTGGAGGATCTGCAGCAACTCTTGATCAATACCGCCGCCGGGATTGAACCGCTGATCAATGATGAGCGCCTTCTTGAACCGGTTCTCGATCAGATCGCGGATGAACCGTGCGAGCGACGGCTGGTTCATCTGGCGAATGTGGAGATAGCCGATCTCGCCTTGAGAGAGCTTATCAACGAGAGCCTTTCGTTCGGCCACCCACTTCTCGTAGACGAGCGTCGTGTAGGCTCCGCCGCTGACGGGTTCGACTTTGGTCTTCCACGCCCCTTCGAACGTGGGCTTGGAGTTGACGGTGAACTCGAACTTCCGCCCCGGCACGGAGTTGTAGTACTTCCAGTAGTTGTCGCCCGCCTTGAGCGGTTGGTCGTCAATGGCCAGGATGTAATCGCCCACGCTGATCTTGACATAGTCTTTGTCGGCGGGGCCGTTCTTGTAGATGTAGCTGACGCGGTAATAACCCGACGGATCGGGCACGATCTCGAATCCGGGATAGCGCGTCTGGATGCGCGGTTGATCATCGCCGCCGGGCCCCTGGCCGCCGCTGATGCCGGTGTGCGAGGCATTCAGCTCGCCGATCATCTGACTGACGACGTTATGCATCTCCTCCTGATCGCCGACATAGTCCATCAGCGGCTCGTAGATGGTCTTCATCTTGGCCCAGTCCACGCCGTGCATGTTGGGATCATAGAAGCGATTCTTCATCACGCGCCAGCTTTCGTTGAAGACCTGTTTCCACTCGGCGCGGTGATCCACTTCGACGCGAGCTGTGAAGGTGAGTCGCCGTCGTTCGGCGGATCGTCCGGCTGCGGGTCCGCCGGGCGCGGGAGCTTGCGCCTGCGCGTCGCCGCCTCCGGGGCCGCCGACGCTCACGGCGTAGATGCCATTGCCCTGCATGAAGTAGAGCGTGCGGCCATCGCGGGAGAATTGCAGCGATCGCAGACCGCCACCGAATCCGCCGAATCCCGGCGGCGGCCCATCCTCACCTTCGCTCGGCGGCTGAATTTGCGTTATGCGCGTCAGGCGCTGCCCATCTTCCTGAATCGTGTAGATGGACGACGTCGGGCGACCGTCATCGGTGCTCACGGCCACGAAGGCAATCAGACGACTGTCGGGAGAGGGAACGGCCGTTGTGATATTGTCGCTCAGCCGCGTGAGCTGGCGGATCCGGCGGTCGAGTCCGTCCCAGTCAATCTTCACTTCGACGCGCTGCGGCTCGCCGCCCCCTGGAGGGCCGAACCGCGGGCGGCCTGTCCGCTCGGCGGCCACCGCTTCTTCTTCGGTATCAATGTCTCGTTCGGTGGGACTGCGCTCTTCCTTCTGGAGCGAGACGATGTAAACCTGCGCCACGTTCTGTCGCACGGTGGCGCTCCCTCCCTGTACGAATCCGGCCAGGAAGATGAGCTTCTTGCCGTCGGGAGTCCACTGGGCTCCGGATTCGCTGAAGGTGTTCTCGTTGCCGATATGGCGCTCCTGTCCGCCCGTTGATGGGATCACGTAGACGTGAGGCCGCAGATCGCGATCGAGTTTCGTGTAAGAGATCCACTGGCCGTCGGGCGAAAACTGTGGGTTCTGAATGTTCGAGACATCGCTCTCGGCGATGACCTGCGTCCGACCGCTCTCGATTTCCACCCGATAGAGCTTATGATCCGAGGCCGAATAGACGAGCGACTTGGAATCCGGCGCCCAGGCAATCGCTACCTTCTCGGTATCGGAATCCGACAGCTTCTTGAGCGTCTTTCCCAGTTCGTCGGTGATCCAGACCTCATCGCGGCCCGACCGATCCGACACGAAGGCGATCCACTTGCCGTCGGGAGACCATTCGGGATCTCTGTCGCGGAAGTAGGACTCGGTCACCCGTTGAATATCGCCGCGTTCGGTGGCGATGGTGAACAGTTCTCCATGTGTGGAGATCACGGCCCGCCGCGTCGTCGGCGAAAGATCGTAGCTGTCGGCTTCGTTTTGGATGGTGAGGGTTTCGATGTAATTCTCCTTGTCATCGGAAGCGATGGTGATTTTGATCTCGCTCGTTCGGCCCGTCGCCAGATCGAGCTTCCAGATGCCGAAATTCTCCTCATAGACGATGACGCGCCGGTCGCTGGAAATCGAAGGGAAAAAGAGGCTCCCGCTCGTATGACGGGTGACCTGAACGGGCTTGCCGCCGCGCTCGGAGATCTTCCAGATGTTGTTGACGCTCTTGAGGACGTCGGGGCTGCCCGGTTTGATGTTCTTCTCGTTGGGCAGAATGTCGGCGACAAAGTAAATTTCGCCGTTTTGTCCGTACATCGGCCAGAAGTAGTTGCCCTTGTAATCATCATCGCCCAGGCGGACGAATTTCTTGGAAGCCACATCCATCACCCAGAGGTCGGCGGCGTAGGACCCGCGATAGTGTTTGCGCCACCAGACCATCGGGTGGCGATTGAAGGCGAACTTCTTGCCATCGGGCGAATAGCTTCCCCAGTAGCCCCAATCGGTGGGAATGCGCTCTTCGAGCCCTCCTTCGAGCGGAACTTCGTAGAGGCTGGGGATGCCGGGGAAGACGCCGTCGTTGCGCGAGGCTTGAAAGATGATCTTCTTGCCGTCGGGCGTCCAGCCGACGACCGTGTCATTGCCGGTGTGGAAGGTGAGCTGTTTGGGCTGACCCCCTTGAGCCGGCATGACGAAGACATCGTAGTTGCCGTAGCGATTCGAGGAAAAAGCGATCCATTTCCCATCGGGAGAGAATCGCGGGTAGACATCGCGGGCGCGATGGACGGTCAGGCGCTGGACGCCGGTGCCGTCCTCGTTGGCCACCCAGATGTCACCCAGATAGCTGAAAGCGACCTTCCCGTTGTGATAGGTCGGATGGCGCAAGAGTTTCGTCTGCGCCGCCGCCATGACGGGAAGAAACAGAAGCAGGGAGAGTATCAGAAAAACTCGTCTGATCTTCATTGCTTTACCTCCTTCAGGTTGACGAGTCGCACCATGTGTGTTCCGAGCGTTACTACGGCACGTTGAAGCCGATGGTTACAGCTCCGAAAGCCTCCACGATCTCCGACCGGGGTCATTGCCCCTGCCTCCCGGCGGACATATAATGATCGGCCCCGGTTGTTACACGCATTCAGTCAAGAGGGAGGAGAACCGATGCGCGCTGTGAAAAAGAGGGTCTTTGGGCACGTTCATCTGAGATTGGCCATCGCGGCGATCATTTTGACGGCGGGCGCTCCGCTTCAGGCGCAACAGCCCGTGCCGCCTCTAGAACGACTTCGCGCCAATATCGAGCGCATCACCCGCAGCATCAACGCGACCTGGGGCATTTATATCAAGTGCCTGGAGACGGGGGAGGAGATCGCCCTCAATGCCGATCAGGTCATGGAGACGATGAGCGTGATCAAAATCCCCCTGATGGTCGAAGTCTTTCGTCAGGTGGAAGCGGGGAAATTGTCTCTCGATGATCGCTACACGCTCCAGAACAAGGATAAGCGACCGGGCACGGGCGTGTTGCGCAGCCTCGATGAAGGGGCGAGTCTCACCCTTCGGGATCTGATCACGCTCATGAACATCGTCAGCGATAACACGGCGACCGATGTCCTGTTGGAGAAAGTCGGCGGGGCGGAGTCGGTCAACGCCCTCATGCGCAGCTACGGACTCACGACGATTCGCGCCACCGGTC
Organism: Blastocatellia bacterium; assembly: GCA_035573895.1. Lineage (NCBI taxonomy): Bacteria > Pseudomonadati > Acidobacteriota > Blastocatellia > Blastocatellia bacterium. The sequence goes on from DATLZR010000170.1 coordinate 7,453, forward strand.
CCACCGAGACATGGTTCGCCGCTCTCCGGGCGGCTCCCAATCCGGCGGCTTTCCATCGGGAGGGGAAAACGGCCTTCGGCCTCGCGTCCCCCCGCGATATCGGTCGGCTGCTGGAGAAGATCGTGCGAGGCGAAGCCGTCAGCAAAAAAGCGAGCGAGCAGATGCTCCAGATCATGCGGGGACAAATTTATCGCACCCGCATCCCTAAATACGTGACCGGCTACGCCGTGCCCCACAAGACCGGAGATTTTCTCCCCTTCGTCGCCAATGATGTCGGCGTGCTGGAGAATAACAAATACCACATCGTGATCGTGATCTTCACGGCCAATCATTACGGCGTCGGCGCCTATCTGGAGGACGCCCTCGCCCGCATCGCCGAACAGGTGGCCGATTACTACGGCTTCAAGTGAGCGCATGCGGATCGCGCGACGGACCGCCGGCTGATCGTTCATCAGGACATCCAGGGAAGAGGCTCCGGGGGGATAGCCTCGGCACCGGCGAAGAGTCGCCACACGCGATGACAGCATTCACGTGCTGCCTTCCAGAGAATGTCCGCCGTCGTCGTCAGCCGGTGCAAAGGAGACGTCGGATCGGGAAAGACGGCGACGATGTTCACCGTGGCATCCGGATGCACTCGTCCCAGAGCGAGATCGAGAGCACGCTGTCCGGCTTCATGTCGGTGGCAGAAGGCGGCTTCCAGAGCCGGATTGAGCGGACGAAGAAGCCGCCGGGCCAACCACCGTTCCAGCCACCCCGGAGGGTGCGCCCGATGAATTTTCGGCACGGTGAAGACAACGAGGAGATCGGTGCAGCCATCGGCGATGGCCCGCTCGATGGGAATCGCATCCACGATCCCTCCATCGAGATACCGACGCCCGTTCACATTCACCGGACGGTGATAGAGAATCGGCATGGCTGAACTGGCCTTGAGTGCCGCCAGCAGGTCAAGCTCCTCGTCATGACTGCAAAAGAGCGTCTCGCGGGCGGTTTCCACATCCGTCGCCACAATGTAGAGCGGCGTGCGGTTTTGTCGGATGCGTTCGAGGACGAGCCGTTTCTTCCCGGCGATGATCTCGTCAAAGAGAAAATCCATGTCCACGATCTTTCTCCAGCGGCTGAGGCGGATGAACCGGCGATTGGCGATGTCTTGGTAATAGATCGAGGTGCCGAAGGCAGACTGTCCGGCCAGAAAGTAGGCTCCGTTAATGGCTCCCGCCGATGTTCCGTAGACGGCATCGAATCCTTCGGTGAAGCCGAGAGCTTCCAGAGCAATGATCGCACCGGCGCTGAAGACGCCGCGCATGCCGCCGCCCTGCATGATGAAGGCCGTTTTACGACCGGTTGCGCTCGGTTCACCTCGGGCGCGTTCGGCCCGTCGCTGGAGGATGTTGTGGAGGGCGCGTTCCGGTCGGATGCCGCCGAGGCACCGCTCTTTCTCCTCAGCCGGGATCTGATCCCAGGGCGATTCCCCCGTCATCTCACGATCACCCGCCCGTTTCTTCCAGGGGCTGTCGTCCGGCAAATCCGGTATCGAGCGGATGCCAGTAGGCCAGTTCAGGTTCACCCAGCTTCCAGCAGAGGTAAACCTCTTCGCCATCAGCTCGAAGATGAGGAAAATCAACAAGCCCCTCTTCCACTCCCTTCACCAGAACACCGGCGCGGTGGAGCCTCTGGATGATCTCCACCAGCTCGTGAAACTCAGGCGGATATGGTCCGAGCGTATCGGGGTGCCAGCCGAAGCGGTATTGCCGCAGATGAATGTTGAAGCCGCTGGCCTCAAGCCGTCGGGCCAGCGCGACCATGCGCTCGATGTGCGGTCGCAGGCGCGCCAGTACTTCTCTGGCCTCGCGCACCGAAAAATGCTTGTCGTGGTAATAGCGCATCAGCAGCTTCCCTGACCGATGAAACGAGCGACCTCGCGTCAGCTCCCTTTATGGAATCCAGTCGGCGATGAAAATGTTCGTTTCCCCCGGCGCTTTGGCATTGCGGTTGGAGGCGAAGACGAGCTTCCGCCCGTCGGGAGAAAACATGGGGAAGCCATCGAATGTGGGATTGAAGGTGATCCGTTCCAGCTTCGTCCCATCATCGTTGATCAAATACAGATCAAAATCCCGTCCCTGGGGATTGTGAAGATTCGAGGCGAAGATGATCCGCTTGCCGTCGGGATGAAAGAAGGGAGCGAAGTTGGCGGCTCCGTTGTTAGTGATCTGACGCTGGCGGGAGCC
>DATLZR010000171.1 GCA_035573895.1 Blastocatellia bacterium
CAAAGACCATCTTGGCGATTTCCAGGGTATCCTCATCGGTGATCCGGCGACCAGCCACCATTCGTTGCTCGATGCCCAGCCGCGCAGCCATCTGGGTGAGTTGTGCACCACCTCCGTGAACGATAACGAGCCGGATTCCCACCTGGTGACAGAGTGCGATCTCCTCGGCCAGAGATTGAAGAACGGCCGTCTCCTCGGTGACTTTCCCGCTGAGCTTGACGATGAAGATTTTCCCCTTGAATCGCTGAATGTAAGGCAAGGCTTCCCGGAGGAGTTCCAATCGCTGATTGTTCCGATGGCTCATAGCGGCGATGCCACTCCCGTCAATAGTTCACCGCGTCGCTGACGGATCACCTCGTTCGATTTCATGTCCGGTCAGCCAATCTGCCTCTGCGGGTGGTTGTCCAAGAAGCATCGTGAGGATCGCCTTTTGAACGTGGAGGCGATTGGCTGCTTGTTCCACGACGATGGAGCGGTCGCTGTCCAACACGCTATCGGTGACGACGACATTCCGACGGACAGGCAGGCAGTGCATGAAATATCCGTGGTCGGTCAGCTTCATCAACTCTTCCGTCACGATCCAGTGACGATAGTTCTGGCGCAGGGCTATTTCTTCGTCGAGTCGGCCATAGTAGTGACGGGAACCCCAGCTCTTGGCATATATGATCTCTGCTCCCCGACAGGCCTCGCGCTGATCGTGTATGATCTCGACGTGAGATCCGTTGGCCTCAGCATGGCGTCGGATGAGCGTCATCAGATCGGGATCGAGGTCGTACTCCGGTGGACACGCAATCGTCAGATTCATGCCGAATTGAGCAGCGGCAAGGGCAAAAGAGTTCGGCACAGCCATCGGTAAGGGCTTGGGGTGATAGGCCCAAGTGAGGACCACCTTTCTCTGGTCCACCAGGCCGAATTTTTCCCGGATCGTCATCACGTCAGCCATCGCCTGGAGAGGGTGGAACATGGCCGATTCGAGATTGATCACCGGCACCGTGCTTTCCCGTTGAAAGCTTCGAATGACGGGATCTTGGCGGTCCTCGGCGTAGGTGGTCATCGTGGGAAAGCTCCTGACAGCAAGAGCATCAGCGTATTGCGAGAGCACACGAGCCGCTTCCTTAACGTGCTCGGTTTTGTCTCCATCCATGATGACTCCCTCTCGGTATTCTAGCGTCCATGTTCCTTTCCCGACATCGAGCACAACACTATGCCCGCCCAGTTGATGAACGGCAATGTCCATCGAGGTGCGTGTTCGCAGCGACGGGTTGAAGAAGATGAGGATAATCGTTTTACCCGCCAGGGGCCGCCCGTGTCCCTGCCGCTTGTATTGGATCGCCAGATCGAGAATGTCCGATAGTTCGGACCGGCTGAAATCGCCCGTGGAGATGAAGTCTCTGCCGTAGAGGTCGGTCATGGGGAAACTGATCTGTCTCACTGTTCGTAACATATGTCTCGAAACACCTCAACGAAGAAATCAGCCTCGCTCCGTGTGAGCGTGAGCGGGGGAAGCAATCTCAAGACATACTCATCATCGGAAAGCCCGGTGATGATCTTATGGCGGAGAAGTCGTTGCTGAATGTCCCGGGCCGGCACGGTCAGTCTCAGGCCAATCAGAAAGCCCAGTCCTCGGATTTCCGCAACAAGAGGCAGGCCCGCCAGTCGCGTCATGAGATAGGCGCTGGTCTGTCGTACGTTGTCAAGCAGGTCTTCCTCTTCGATGATGGCCAGGGTTTCATCCAGAGCAGCACAAGCCAGCGGGCCTCCACCGAAGGTCGAGCCGAGATCACCGATTTTGACGTGGCGGGCGATCGGTTCTCGAACGAGCACCGCTCCCATGGGGACGCCGCTTGCAATCCCCTTGGCGAGGGTAATGATGTCGGGTGTGACGTCGAACCGTGGTGCAAAAAAGAAGCTGCCCGTCCGACCGCAGCCCGTTTGTACCTCATCGTAAATAAGCACGGCTCCCGTGTCATCGCAGGCACGGCGGAGGGCCTGGTAGAAATCAGGCGGAGCCATCCGGACGCCCGCGAGACTCTGGATCGGCTCCAGGATGACTGCTGCCGTTCGCGTTGTGATTGCCTGCTGAACGGCATCCACATCCCCGAAGGGGAGAATCCTAAAGATGGGGTGATCGTCAAGGGGTGAAGGAGCATTCGTCGTTTTGGCCCATCTACCACTGCCGGTGATGGCCTGCTTTGAAGCGGTCGCGTCAGCTCCAGCCCGGCTTCCTTCCGGCTGCTCGAGGGGACTGAGGGGTCCCGACCGCCAGCCACCATCCACTTTCTTCTGACTCGCCTGATAGGTCACCCATGTTCGCCCGTGGAAGGCTCCCTCGAATGAAATTATCTCTGCACGTCCCGTCACCTGGCGGGCGAGTTTGAGGGCATTCTCGTTGGCTTCAGCACCCGAATTGACGAAAAAGACGGACGTAAACCCGGCAGGAGCCACCTCGCACAACCGAGCCGCCGCCCGAGCGCGACTGCTGTTATAGACGACGTTGGAGTAAAAGATGAGCGCCTCCGCCTGAGCCTTCAGTCGAGCGACCAGGCGAGGGTGGCAATGGCCAGTCGAAGCCACGGCATGCCCTCCATAGAGATCGAGGTAGCGTTCCCCCTCGGCCGTGTAAACCCAGCAGCCGTCGCCCCGCTCGATTACGAGCGGAAGTTTGGCATAAGCGGGCAGATGCGCGGCCTGTTCCAGGTCAATGACGTTCATCAGTTGTTCATCTCCCGATTCAATCTGCGAGCAAGAGGTGGCGTCGGACGTGCGATCATCCAGAGCGCCCCGGATCAGATCAGGGATTACTTCCGGCAAGACGTAATCCCGTTGTCTCTTCCAAACCGAACATCACGTTCATATTTTGCACGGCTTGGCCGGCAGCGCCTTTCACAAGATTATCAATGGCGACGAAAATGACAGCGTGACTACCCTGAACGGCCCAGCCGATGTCGGCGAAGTTCGTGTGTTTGACCCAGGTGATGTCGGGCGATCGGTTCGGTCCGAGCAGCCGGACGAAGAATGATTTCCCGTAGGCCCAGGCGAAAAGGTCTCTGATTTCATCGTTGTCGAGCGGACGCGTCGCCGTCAGATAGAGCGTCGCGAAAATCCCCCGGACGACCGGTGCGGAATGGACCTGAAGGAGAAGATCTCCGTTCCAGTCAGGGTTGACCGAGCGGAGCACCTGGAGGATTTCCGGCAGGTGTTGGTGTGTCAGAGGCTTGTAGGCAAAAAAACTGTTGGCCCGTCGGGGGTGATGGGTCGTCTCGCTGGGCGTCGCTCCCGCTCCCGAGGAGCCAGTTTTAGCATCGGCGACGATCGGCCCTTGGATGAGACCTGTCGCAACGAAGGGATAAACCCCCAACAGCACAGCCGTCGCGAAGCATCCCGGATTTGCCACGCGGAGACTGCTGGCAATCGCGTCACGGTTAATCTCCGTCAGCCCGTAGACGAAATCTTCCAAACTGTGCGGAGCCCGGTGTGGGCGGCCATAGTAGATTTCAAATTGCCGGGCATCTCGCAGGCGAAAATCCCCGGCGAGATCAATAATCCGCACCTCCCGGGGGATCGCAGGAACAATCTCCATGCTCTTTGTGTGGGGCAAGGCGAGAAAAAGACAGTTCAGGTCGCGGCATTTCTCCGCAATTGTGTCCACCGGCGGCATCGGCTCGAAGGAAAGTTCCGTCAGGTGACGGAGGTTCGGATGCACCTGACCGACGGACCGCCCGGCATGATCGTGGGCCGTAACCCAGGCGATTTCCACCTGTGGGTGAAAAAGCAGCAGGCGCAGCAATTCTCCTCCGGTGTAGCCCGATCCCCCGATGATTCCGACTCTGAGCGCCATAGGTGCCTGTCTCCTCATCCGGTCGGTCTCTCTCTCGCGCGATTCTGGCCCGGGGGTCCCGGCTTCTCTTTCGCTGCTCCGGCCTCTGGGGCGATCCTAAGGTTCTGGCCTCACTTGTGGGCCGCATGAGTGATCTTTCGTTCGATAGCCGAAAGCACAAACCGAAAGAGATCGCCGGAACCGTTGCGTGCATTGGCCGCGGGGATGCCCAACTCCTTCAGCAAAAATTCCCGACCCATGCGGCTGTCTGTGACCGGCCCCGAGATGACGTCAATTCGAATCCCTTTGTTCTGTAGAATCTGGCAGCCTCCCCAGGCGCCGACGAAGTCACTGGCGCAGAAGACGACCGCACCGACAAACCGCATCAGGTCGGAGTCGTCAAACACCGACTGAACGTTATATCCGCCGATGATTCCATCGCCCAATTCGAGCACGATGACATCGGGGTGGCATTCGTTTAAGCGGTTGACCAGCGCTTTAGCGATGCCAGCGAGATTGGAAACCGACACGGTCGAGGGATAGCCGCAGTCGAGGAAGGACAGCGTCTTAATCGCTCCGTGGTCTTCCATGTTGAGCGTATCCCGCAGGCAGGCGATTCCCGACACCTTAGCGGCGGCCACCCGATAGCCCGCGTGATCAAAATGCTTGATGATTTGCGTGGCCGCAAAAGTCTTCCCCGAACTCATGCACGTGCCGGCCACAAGGACGAGCGGTCGGGAGGCATTCAGGTGGTTGAGCGGTGGAATGGCGTTCTTGGCGATGTTGAGGATCGCCGGCTCCTCTCCGTCCCCGTCGCACACCATGCCGAGAAGTTCGACCTCAATCGCTTCTCCAAGGTCATTGTAATGGTCTATGCAGCGACCGATGACACCACCGAGATTCAAGATATGGAGCCTGTCGCCAGGCTCGATCTTCGGCGGAACGTCTCCGACGAACCCTTTGAGGGCGCGCCGTTGCCCCAGGACTCCAACAATGATGTCGTTACGATTGATCGTGGAGAGACGACCGCTGGGCAGCTCAAGCTGATTGTAGGTGGCATTGTCGGTAAGCGCACGGCCAACAACGACATTTCCGATACGCGCTTCGCAGCGCGTTGTGACCGGGACAATGTGCGAGAGGCCCAAATTTACCGTCACCGAGCCAATCTTATCCACGCGTATGAATGTCACGGAATCGTTGTTCATCGCCTCCTCATCTCCTCATTGTCAGCCGGGTCTGGCGCCTTCATGGGGCCCCGACAGGTCGAATCCCCGGAGCTTCCGTCAGACATGGTCGCGATGGGATGGTTTCACTCCATGCCCTTCGACCGCACGGCCTCGTAGGGCTGCCAGTCGCAAACGAAGTGCATTGAGTTTGATGAACCCCTCGGCATCGTACTGGTTGTACACCGAGTCGGCTTCAAACGTGGCAAATTCGGGAGCGTAAAGCGAGCAGGGCGATCGTCGCCCCGTCACTACACAATTGCCCTTGTAAAGTTTCAGCCGGACTTCTCCGGTCACCGTGGCCTGTGTCTCCTCAATCAGGTTTTTGAGGGCCGTGAACTCCGGCGAGTACCAGAAGCCATAGTAGATCAGATCAGCGATCTTCACAGACAACGAATCGCGCAGCCGGAGGACCTCTCGATCCAGCGTGATGGACTCCAGTGCTCGGTGAGCCACATGCAAAATGGTAAGGCCCGGCGTTTCATAGACTCCCCGAGATTTCATCCCCACGAATCGGTTCTCCACAATGTCAATGCGCCCGATGCCATGCCGTCCCCCAATCTCATTGAGCGTCTGGACGAGTGCTACGGGGGAGAGAGGTTCACCGTTGAGCGAAACGGGAACGCCTTGCTCGAAGCCAATGTAAAGGGTCTCAGGCTTGTTGGGGGCCTGTTCGGGAGAAACCGTCAGGCGAAACATGTCCTCCGGCGGCTCGGCCCAGGGGTCTTCGAGAATTCCTCCCTCGAAACTAATATGCATGAGGTTTCTATCGGTTGAATATGGCTTGTCCTTCGTGGCGGCAACGGGAATATTATACCGAGCGGCATACTCCATTAGATCGGATCGCGAGCGCATCTCCCAGATTCGCCACGGAGCAATAACGGTGATGTCGGGCGCAAGAGCATAATAGGTCAGCTCAAAGCGTACCTGATCGTTCCCTTTGCCCGTCGCTCCGTGGGCAACGGTATCAGCTTTCTCCCTGCGGGCGATCTCGATCTGACGTTTGGCAATGAGCGGACGAGCCAGGCTCGTCCCCATAAGGTACGCTCCCTCGTAGACGGCATTGGCTTTGAGTGCCAGGAAGATGAAGTCGCGGACAAACTCTTCCTTTAAGTCCTCGATATACACCCGGCTGGCCCCCGTCGCCCGGGCTTTCGCCTCTAACCCGTCAAGCTCATCTCCCTGACCGATGTCGGCTGTGTAGGCGATTACCTCACAGCCATAGCGTTGCTTTATCCAGTGGAGCATGACCGATGTGTCTAGCCCGCCCGAATAGGCCAGGACGACTTTCTTGACTTCCTTGTGTGTCATCTTCACCACCTCACCGAAAACGAATAATCCCTCCCCTTCACCGATGGATCGCGGGGTCCACAGCTCCCCGCTTAGTCTGATCCCTCTGCGGGGATCGTCGCTTCTGTCAGATTGAAAAGCTCCTTAATTCGTCGAAGTGCAGCTTGCTGGTCGGCAGCCGTCTTGACGGCGACAAAAAGCGTGTCGTCTCCGGCAACGGTGCCAACGACCTCGGCAAACTGAGCGTGATCGATTGCTAGAGCAACCGGCGCTGCTTCACCAGGCTCGGTCTTAATGACGATGAGATTGTCACCAGCCGTATCAAGCGCCAGGATCTGCCCATGCGTCAGAGGATGCAGGGACCGGGGAAGGGAATAAACTCCATTCATCTTGACGATCCCAAGCCGTGCAATGTCGCGCGAAACACATGACTGAGTGACGGAAAAGCCCAGCCGTTTCAGCTCCTCGACGATTTCCGCCTGGCGACTCATTTGCTTGCTTGCGATCAGTTGTTTGAGCTTTTCGCGTCGCTCACGCGCTGACATATTAGTTGCATTTTATGCGATTTTATTCCAATTTTGCCGAAAATAGGGGCATACTTATACCAGACCTCCCCTCGCTTGTCAATAACCTATCCGAACAGGCTGTTGAGCCTTGACGCGAGGGGTGCGGAGAGCCATCAGAAATCCACAGGCTTGCTTTCAAACTTTTGCCCTACGAGGGCGAAAATCTTTCCCGGGAGGATATCCGGAAAGATACCACTCCCGGGAGGGAAAAATGAGAATCTCTCACGGAGACAAGTGCTCCCGAGTGAGTGACCCGTGGAAACCCTTCATCATCGAGGAAAGACTTCCACGTCATTCCGCGTTTTCGGTGGGTTCTTTTTCAGAGTAGGGATACCCTCTCGTTCTTTACTGCAGGAAGCTTCGCACGCGCGGGTCTGGCGATGTCCAGAAGAGTTCGTCCGGGCCATGGAAGGCGATGCGTCCCTCCGAGAGGACCAGAATTTTGGTGTTCGTCAGGCAGAAGTCGTCGCTCTCTCGACGGAAGATGATTTTTCCCTCGGGCGTCTTCTGGTAGAGGTGCGAGCAAAGGTAGCGAACTTCGTCCATGTTTTGTGTGATCCAGAGCGATGTCACATGATGAAGATCTCTCAAGCGCATAGCGAGGCGGCTGATCCGTCTCCCGATGACAGGATCTAGCCCGGACAGGGGGGAATCGTAGAAGATGATTTCCGGCGAACCGACAAGAGCCCGTGCAATGGCTGTTCGCCGACTCATGCCTCCGGAGAGTTCGTTCGGCATCATCGCATAGGCATGTTCCAGGCCCACCATCCGTAGCGTCGCGCGCACCTGATCCTCCACATCCTCCAGTGAGTAACCTTCCTCCAGGAGGCGGTAAGCGACATTTTCCGCCACCGTCAGAGAAGTAAAGAGAGCATCCTCCTGAAAGACAACACCAATGCGACGGCGGAGCTTAAGAATGTCAGATTCGCGCATCTGCGTTATTTCATGTCCGTTGAGGAAAATCTGTCCCTCGTCCGGGCGAAGCAGTCCGATAGCCAGACGAAGAATGGTAGACTTGCCCGATCCCGTTAGACCGAGAATGAGAAGCATTTCTCCTCGCGTCACGCTGAAGGTAATGTCCTGAAGAACCGGCCTGTCCTCAAAGGTGATCGAGACGTGGCGGAATTCCACGGCCACCGGATGAGGGGGTGTATCGGCGGGCGAGATCTTATCTCGTTCGGAGGAGTTGTCCTTTGAGCCTCTGGTGAAGAGTTTCATGCGATGTCTCACAGTCTCCTTCGCTTCTTCTCTGTTTGGAACGGACGGCGACTTTTTGTCATGGCGATCATCACGTCCTTGATATGGCATGCTCCTCAGCGCCCGCCGGGTCCCTAATCGCTCACGGCTGCCTCTTCGAATATTTCATACTCTTCGAATGCCTCCTGAGCGCCGATGAACTCCTGGATGTAAGGGTCGCACGAGCGACGAAGTTGCTCTTCCGTCCCGATAAAGTAGATCCGATGGTTTCGCAGAATGATGAACCGGGTGTTAATGAGGGAGAAGTTATCGTCGTTCCGATGGAGGCAGATGATCTCCCCGGTGGCTGTGCGGGTGTAAAGCACCGAGGAGAGAAACCTCACGTCATCCATTCGGTGGGTGACGAAGATCGAAGCTCCTCCTTGAAGATCGCGGTATTTTGCTGCCAGTTCGCACAGTGTCCGTGCCGTCGGAGGATCGAGGCCGGCCGTCGGTTCATCAAACAGCAGGATCTCTGGTCCTCCGACGAGCGCCCGGGCAATGGCAACGGCCCGCCGCATCCCCCCGGACAACTCGCCCGGCAGGACATCCATGTCGCCTTTGAATTCGATGAAGGCCAACTGGCGTTTGACTTCTTCCTCGATTTTCTCTTCCGGCCACCCTTCTTCGTAGAGCCGGTAACCGACGTTCTCTCGCACAGTCAAGCTGTCAAAGAGCGCCCCCGACTGGAAGACGATTCCCATTTTTCGTCGAACGGCGAGGAGATCCTCTTCGCTCAGACGGGTCGTCTCCTGACCGTCAATGTAGATCTCTCCCCGGTCGGGTTTCTGGAGGCCGAGAACGAGACGAAGGATCGTTGACTTGCCGCTTCCGGAGCCACCGAGGATAACGACCATTTCTCCCCGTGCGACCGTGAAGCTGACGTCTTCGAGGACAAAGTGTTCTCCATCGTAGGAGTGCCAGACATTCTTGAAGTCAATTGCTACTGGTGGTCTATCCGTCATGCCCTACTCCTGAATGCCATCAGGGCCACTTTATAGCACAGGGCCACCAATCCGACAACCGAAGCCACGAGGGGGATTCCCCTGATTTTGGGGCAATTTCACTGATTTTTCTCACAAAATTTTTCACCTCCGGTCGGCGCGTCTTCGTGAGGGGGCTCGCGTCGCTCCGTCGAGGGCGGCCTCCGCCCTGTTGATAGTCTGTGCCCTGTCATCTTCCTCATCATTGCTTTTGGACCCCGGGTAGTTCAATAATGAGCGGGCGTATGAGAACCAGGGAGCGACTCACTGCAGTGAAGGAGCCTGTTTCGCTGGAGCGACGGCTACGGACTTACGATGCAGCCGCAATTGTGATCGCCAACGTAGTGGGCGTGGGGATCTTCACGACGCCGGGCATTGTTGCACAGATGGTTCCACATCCGCTCTTGATTCTCGGTTTGTGGGTGGTGGGAGGAGCAATGGCTCTGGCGGGGGCGTTTGCCTACGCTGAGCTGGCAACACTCCGGCCCCGCGCGGGCGGTGAATACGTCTACTTGCGGGAAGCGTTCGGTCCACTGGCGGCGTTTTTGACCGGCTGGACATCCTTCGTTGCCGGTTTCTCGGGAGCAATTGCCGCAGGCGCGGTGGGGCTGGCCGCTTATCTGGGCGACTTCTTTCCGGCGGCATCTGACGCACGTCCCTTTCTCCAGCTCTCTCTGGGAGTGGCCCGCCTGGAGCTGTCTCCGCGCACGCTGGTGGCACTGGTGGCGATCGTCGCGCTCTCCTTGGTTCACCTTCGAGGGCTCGGACCGGGGCGGTGGCTGCAAAATCTCCTGGTGGGGTTGAAGGTGCTGGCCCTCCTTGCTCTGGTCGCGGCGGGTTTCGCCTTCGGATCGGGCTCGTTTAACCATCTGGAAGTCTCCGCAGCAACGATGACTCCAACCGGTAGCCTTCTCGCATTGATTCCCATCCTCTTCGCCTATAGCGGATGGAACGCGGCAACCTATGTGGCTGAGGAAGTGCACAATCCTCATCGAACGCTCCCGCGGGCGCTCTTTTTGGGGACCGGGACCGTGGTGGTCCTCTATTTGTTGTTGAACCTTCTTTATCTTTATGCTCTACCGGTGCATCAACTGGCCGGCACGATTGACACGGGCTCTCGTGTCGCCCGGGCCCTTTTCGGACATGCAGCCGGAAGCGCGCTGACGCTCGTGCTGGTCATTGCTCTGGCCAGCAGTTTGAGTGCGATGATTCTGGCCGGTCCGCGCGTCTACTTCGCCATGGCGCGGGATGGATTGTTCCTTTCCGCTGCCGCCCGCATACACCCTCGGTTCCGAACACCGGCAACGGCCATCGTAGCTCAGGCGATCTGGAGCGGCATTCTCGTTCTTTCGGGGACGTTCGAGCAGTTGCTCACGTATACGGGGTTTGCTGTCGTTCTCTTCGCCGCCGTTGCCACGCTGGCGCTGTTTGTGCTGCGGTATACGCGTTCGAGCGAGGTTCGCCCCTTCAAAGCCTGGGGGTACCCGATCGCGCCCGCACTCTTTTGCCTCGTGAGCTTTGCTGTTGTCGTCAACACCATCTACGAGAGCCCCCGGCCGTCGCTCGCCGGCCTCGCTATTATTGCAGCAGGCGTGCCCATCTACTGGTGGTCGGCGCGACGCCGAATGCGATCGGTCGTAAATCGGTGAAGCTTCAGAGGCGCCAATGGTTTAAGCATATTGATCATTTCTCGACCGGAGGGAAGGCATGATGACGCAAGAACATACGGAAACTTCGCGCATCGGGCGAGCTTTTCGACGTGCCGTTCGCCTGAGTCCCGTTGGCCTTTTGGGTGTGGTTGTATTATCCGCGCTCGCGATTCAGCAAAATCCCTCGCCGGGGACGGGAACACTACAGCAGAAGATTGCCCGTTACGAGCGTCCTGACCGGGACGAATGGCAGATGCCGGATGAGGTCCTTCGCGCACTCAACGTCAAGCCGGGAATGGTGGTGGCCGACATCGGCGCAGGAAGCGGCTATTTTACGCGTCGCTTCGCCCGGGCGGTCGCTCCCGACGGGAAGGTCTTCGCCGTAGACATTGACGCAGAGATCCTGGGATATCTGAAAGGAGAAGCCGAGCGGCAAAAGCTCACTAATATCTCCATCATTGTGTCCAGGGAAGATGATCCCATGCTCCCCGATGACTCCGTTGACCTCGTCTTCCTCTGCGACACGACGCATCATATCCGTGAGCGCGTGTCCTTCTATCGGAAGCTGATTCGGGCTGTGAGAAAGGGTGGGCGGATGGCGATCATAGACTTCCCTCCCGAAGCCAATACGAAGGGATTCTGTCCCCACCCTCGTGATGAACTGCTGTCGCCCGAACAGGTCATCCGTGAAGCGGAACAGGCGGGATTCGCACTGATCGAGCGATTTACATTTCTCCCGCGACAGTACTTTCTGCTCTTTGAAAAACGAAATTCGTCGTGATGATCAGCGGGTGTGCCCCGATCGTCGGATTAGCCCTTCTCAAGGGGGAACCCGGGAGGAGTCGAGGACACCAGTGCTCTCATCCCTTCCGAGGACTCACATCCAGCCTGGTAACATGGGCTCTCAGCCGGGGGATGAGGGGTGGTGAGCCTGTCAACGCTCTCCTTATGAGGCGAGGGGCAGCCACCCTCCCGGCATCGAGTTCACGATCCCCCTTCAGTAGAGGACCTCGTAAACCTGGACCGGCTGCTCGCGGCCTTTGACGGTAATCGAGCCAATCACATTCGTGGGGAATTCCTCGCCGATAGCGTCTTTAGTCATCTGGCTGATGCGGATTTGCCCGCGCGCCGCAGTGGATTCCAGTCGGGCAGCCAGATTGACGGTATCCCCGATGGCCGTGTAATCGAGACGCTGCTCCGATCCGATATACCCGACGGTCGCCGGACCCGTATTGATCCCGATGCCGATGCCGATCGGAGGGAGATTCATCTCGACCAGTTCCTGAACGAAGGAAGCCATACGTCGCTGCATGGCAATGGCAGCGCGAACAGCGCGGGCAGCGTCGTCGTCGCTCCGATAGGGAGCGCCGAACAAGGCCATCATCCCATCCCCGATGTACTTATCGAGCGTCCCTCCGTGAGCGAAGATGATGTCCGTCATCGCTTGAAAGTACGCGTTCAGCAGTTCGACGACCCGTTCGGGCGGCGTCTTCTCCGAAAGGGGCGTGAAGCCGCGAATATCGGCAAAGAGCACCGTGATGATCTGGTTGCTGCCGCCCGGCTTCAGATGTTCCGGCGAGGCGACGACCTGATCAATGATGAACGGGGGCATGAACCGGGCCAGAGCGGCGCGGGCCAACGCTTCCCGTGAGAGCCGTTCGTAAGAGAGAGCATTATCAATGGCGATGGCCGTTTGTCCGGCGATAGCGTTCAAGAGCTCGAGATCGTCTTCGGTGAAAGTTTCCCGGGGATCTCGTCGGTCGGCGTAGATAACGCCGAGCGTTCCACTGCGGCCAATGAGCGGAGCACACATGACCGAATGAATCCCCTGGGTGAAGATGGAGTGGGCACTTTGGAGGGCGGCATCCGTTTGAGCAGAGAACGAAGCCAGGGAGACTCCCTCTTCGAGCACCTTGCGGACAACCGTCTCGCTGATGTGGAGCGTCTGGCCGGTCTCGATCTCTCTCCCCTGACGAACTTGAATGAGGGCGGGCGTCAGTCGGTCGCTCGCCGGGTCTTTGGTGAGAATGCAGCAACGATCCGCCGGGGTGACTTCGAAGAGCACGCTCGTGGCCTGGCGGTAGATGTCCTCCAGCGAGAAGACCGAACTGAGCGATGTCCCCAGACGATAGAGGAGATTGAGTCGTTTCGCTTGTCTTTCCACGAGGCGATTGAGCTGGGCAAGCTCCTGGGCGAGCGCCTGAGGTGCCGCCGGCCCAAATGCCGTTACATCCAATCGGCGCGTGGCCCCGCTCGGCTCCAGCGGAGCGCGAAAGACAATCGAAGGGCTCAGGGGTTCATCGGAGAAATGAACGATCGGTTCCTCGGTTTCCAAAAACGTAATTCGGCAGGCGTTGGCGAGCGAGATGACATCGCCGTGTTTGATCGGCTGGGGATCATGAGCCGCTAATCGGCGTCCGTTGACGAAGGTGCCATTCTTGCTCCCGCGATCCTCGATGACATAGCGATCCTGCTGCTGATAGATTCGTGCGTGCTGGCCCGAAACTCGATTATCGGGGATGACCAGAGAATTCAGCTCCGCGCGCCGGCCGATGGTCACTTCCTCGCCTCTGAGCGGGACGTCGAACGATTTTCCTTCTGTTCCTATAATCACCCTCAGTTTCATAGTCTCCAACTTCTCTCATCGTCGTCACGTAACGAAGTGATTCTTTGGCCCGCTCGACAGCTCGATTTGAGAGCTGTCGAACGAGACATGAAGCCACGGATTCCACCCGGTGCGAAACGACGCCCTATTCGAAGATGTATTCTTTGCCGATCTCCGCGACGAACAGATTTGGGCAACCGAGCGCCTCCAGCTGGGCGATGACGGTGGCCCGAAGTTGCGGCTTTATATGAACGGCGAAGACTGCGGCGTTGCGCTTGAGCTTGGTGAGTTCCCGTTTCAGGCTCTGCGGAGTCAGGTGTTTAGACGCGGCCGCCAGGTCTTCGAGTTCGTTGGGATAGGAAACGTCAACGAAAATGGCCGCGAGGTTCTCGGCGCTATTACTAGCTTCCCAAATCTCATCGGTGCAATAGGTGTCCGACGTGATCGTCACGGTTGCGCGGTCATCGCTTATGATAAAACCCACAGTCGGCACGACGTGATTGGTCGGGATCGGGCGGATGCGAAGGCCTTCGACCGTATAGGTCTGCCGCACCTGAAGCGAACGAAATTGAAGCGACGGTCCATTCCCGTTCCTCAGGGCAATCCGGGTGAAATCGGGCCAGATCTCGTCGTTGAAAATGTTACGCCGAAGCGTCTCGATCACTTCATCGGTGGCCCATACGGTGATGGGCTCGGCGAGCAGAGGATACACCTCTGCCACGAGAACGGGCAGCGAGGCGGTGTGATCGCTGTGACTGTGGCTGATGAAGATGTTTTTGACCGCCAGTTGCTCGGCGGGAGAGAGAGCGAAACCGATGCTGCCCGCATCAATGGCCGTCGAATCGTTGATGAGATACGTCGTCAAGGATTGAAGACGATTCGGATCGCTACAGTTACTGGGCAAAAGTTTGAGTCTCATGATGACTGGTTCAGGGTCTGGCGCCGGAGCCGATGAGTCATCGCCGCGAATCATCGTTCGGGATTTCGCGGGAACTTGAGATATGGCAGGCGACTTCCGCGAAGGATGATCTGATCGGCTCGAATCTCCGGTGGCGCTTCAAAGCCTCGCGCCCCGGCAGCAGCGACGTAATCATCCTGCTCCACGCCATCGCCGCTGATGCCGAGGCCACCGGCGAGCTGTCCGCCCTTGTAGAGGGGAACGCTACCGGCGAAGAAAACAATTCCGCTTTGATTGTCGTTAACGGGCTGGCGTCCCTGTCGGCAGGGGCGGCTGATGTCCAGTTGATACAACTCGAAGAAAGGACCCGCTGCTCTGGGATCAAACGGTCCCCGACCGGGTCCGATTCCCGCGGGATACAGCGGCTGGCTGCCGAAGTTGATCGTTCGGTTGGTGACCGCCGTTCCCGGTGGGACGCCGGGCAGGTCTTCCGGTACCCGATCCGCACGGCTGAAATAAACGACGTTGCGAGCCTTGGTCACGGCGACATCAATGCTGAAGACGGTGGAATCCGGCATACGGAAGACGCCGAGCATCCGCCCATCGAGATCACCGACGGCAATGACAAAGCGGGCGCGACTCCCTTCGGGCAAACGGATGGCGGCACGGGTTCGATTGGCCGTCGCTACAGCCTGCTGGACGATGCGCATCACTTCCTCGCGGGTCAATCGTATCCCGTCGCGCGGCCCAACGAGCCAGCCCTCTGGAACCTCACGACCGGGCCGAGGCTCCACGACAAAGCTTCCCTCTTCCGGGCGGGGAAAATCCCCAACGTCTTCCGTGAGCAGGGAAGGGCAGCGGAAATCATCCGGGAAGGGGGGTAACTCCTGTCCGTTAATCCGAGCGAAAGGCAAACGAATTCCATCGAGAAAAATGACACCGGGGGTGGGCAGCGGCAGAACCGACGCCAAAAACGGAGGCGGACAGATCGCGCTAAAGGCGATCGTTTCGGCCAGAGCTCTATGCTCGCCCTGCGATCCGG
>DATLZR010000172.1 GCA_035573895.1 Blastocatellia bacterium
GAGTACATCGAAAACGGAGCCCGCCTCGGCTGGCTGCTCGATCCGCAAAACCGGCAGGTCTACATCTATCGTCCCCACCAGCCGGTGGAATGTCTGACTGATCCCGACGAACTTCGCGGTGATCCCGTGCTGCCGGGATTCATCTTCACCCCCCGCGAGATTTGGTAGGCGCCTGGACGGTGGTTCCCCGCCGCGTGCGAATCTCCCTCACCGAATAGATCGGTTTACGCTGCGATTCATAGTAGGTGCGGGAGACGATCTCGCCGATGAGACCGATGGAGATGAGCTGCACCCCGGTGATGATTAAAAGGATGGAGAGTAACAGCAGCGGGCCGTGCTGCTGCATGATGTGGATGTGAGAGACGAACTTCTTGACCGTGAGGTAAAGACCGATGAAAAACCCCACGGCCAAGGAAGCCAGTCCGAAGGGGCCGAAAAACTGGAGCGGGCGGGTGAGATAGCTCAGGAGAAATTTGATCGTGAGGAAGTCGAGCAGAACCCGAATCGTTCGTGACAGGCCGTACTTGGATCGTCCTTTATATCGGGGCCGGCTGGTGACGGGAATCTCGGCGATGCGGGACGCCCCCGACAGCGTCGCCAGCACCGGGATGAAGCGATGCAGCTCGCCATAGAGGCGCACGTTTTTGATTACCTGGCGGCGATAGGCTTTGAAGGTGGAGCCGAAATCCCGCAGCGGAAGGCCCGACAGCTTCGCCATCATCCAGTTGGCCACGCGCGAGGGGAGGCGGCGCGTCAGCAGGTTCTCCGTGCGATTCTTCCGCCATCCGCTGACGATGTCATAGCCCTCGGCGAGCTTCTCCAGCAAGCGGGGAATATCGCGGGGATCATGATGCAGATCGCCATCCATGGCAATGACGACTTCGCCCCGGGCGAAGTCGAAGCCAGCCGCCAGAGCTGCCGTCTGCCCGAAATTTTTACTCAAACGGATGAGGGCAACGGTCTCATCCTCATCGGCAAGACGGGCAGCAACGGCAGCCGTGGCGTCGCTGCTTCCATCATCCACGAAGATGATCTCGTAGGGTTCGCCGAGTTCCTCCATCACCTCTTTGATCTCGACGTAGAGCGGCTCGACGTTGCCCTCTTCGTTATACACCGGGATGACGATCGAGTACCGGACGGAGGCGTGTTCCGTGAACACGAGATCTTGTCTGACGTCGCTCTCGCTCCTCATCATGCCGACTCACAGGGATAGAGGTGCGGTGTCCATAACCTCAGGCAGGGTTTCACCTGAAGCGTGTGAAAGGGAGCAGTTCCGGGCTGCATCATTTCCTTCGCCAGCGCGTTCCTTCTTTCGTATCTTCGAGAATGATCCCGCGTTCGGCGAGAAGCCGTCGAATTTCGTCGGCGCGAGCGAAGTTACGCTCGGCGCGAGCCCGCGCTCGTTCCTCGATCAATGCCCGGACGTCCTCGTCCAGCAGCACCGTTTCTTCCGGGCCGAGAACGCCGAGCACCGTATCAATTCGAGCCAGCCACTCCAAGATGCGTTGCCGATCATCATGTCGCAGTTGCCCCTGGACGAGCGCCACGTTGGCCTCGCCGACAAGCGTGTGGAGCGCGGCGAGCGCCTGGGCCGTATTGAGATCGTTATCCATCCCCTCCTCGAACTCGACGGCCGCGCGACGGATGGCCTCGGCCATCGCGGGATTGGACCCCGATTCGCAACGGGCTTCTCGCAACCGGGCGCGAAAATCTCTCAGACTCACGAGCGTTGTTTCGGCAGCCCGCAGTCCATCAAAGGTGAAGTTGAGCTGTTTGCGATAGGGCACCGACAGCAGCGCGTACCGAATCGCCATCGGATCATACCCTCGCGCCACCAAATCCCGTAGCGTGTAGAAATTCCCCTTGGACTTGGACATCTTCTCCCCTTCGACGAGGAGAAACTCGGAATGGAGCCAGTAGCGCACGAATGGCTTGCCCGTCGCCCCTTCGCTCTGGGCAATTTCGTTCTCATGATGAGGGAAGATCAAGTCCACCCCACCGCAGTGAATGTCGAACGTCTCACCGAGATACTTCATGGACATCGCCGAGCACTCCAGATGCCAGCCCGGTCGTCCGACGCCGATCTCGGTCTCCCAGCGCGGCTCATAATCGTCCTTGGGCGCTTTCCACAGCACGAAATCGCGCACATCGGCCTTCTCATATTCATCAACGTCCACGCGCGCGCCGGGCCGAATCGCGTCGAGTTTGATCTTGGAGAGCTTCCCATACTCGGGAAAGGCGGAGATGCGGAAGTAGATCGAGCCGTCGCTCGTGTAGGTGTATCCGCGTGCCGTCAATCGTTTCACCAGGTCAACCATCTCCGGGATATGGTCCGTTGCGCGCGGCGTGACTTCCGGCACCTCCAGGTTGAGCGTGCGCATGTCTTCCTGAAAGGCGGCGATGTAGCGGTCGGTCAGCTCCCGGAGGCTGATGCCCTCCTCGCGGGCCCGGCGAATCGTCTTGTCATCCACGTCGGTGAAGTTCATGACGTGGAGGAGGCGATACCCCTTGTACTTGAGATAGCGTCGCAGGATGTCTATCGAAACGAACGTCCGAAAATTCCCGATGTGACCGTAATCATAGACGGTCAATCCGCAGCAGTAGAGACCGACCCTATCACCCTCCAGGGGAGCGAACTCCTCGATCTGCCCCGACAATGTGTTGCGCACTCGCAGCATCGTCCGCGCCCGACTCCGTTGACGCAAGCGGAAACATACACTGCTCTCTTCGGCCCTGTCAATCACCCGGCTCATCACCGTCAGAGGGGAGCTGTCGGTCATCTCACGCACCCGGAGACGGGCTCCCGTCCATTGACTTCTTTCCGAGGCGATGCCTTAATTGGGAGCGTACCGAGGGCGACGCGGTAACATCACAAACACGGCGGGAGGTGCAACGGTGCTGTTGGTCATAGATGTCGGCAACACCAACATGGCTCTTGGCGTCTATCGAGGCGATCAACTCGTGACCGTCTGGCGACTGACGACCCAGCGCGAGCGCACGGTGGATGAGCTGGGCATCCTTTGTCGAAATCTTTTCGCTCTCGAAGGTCTGGAATTTTCCACCGTGACGGCGATCATCATCGCGTCGGTTGTTCCGCCCCTCGATTTTCCTCTCCGAAAGATGGCCGAGACCTATTTCGGCATCGAGCCTCTTTTCGTGGATGCGAGCGCGCCGACGGGACTGCCGATCCTTTATGACAATCCCCAGGAGGTGGGAGCTGATCGCATCGCCGACAGCGTCGCCGCTGCCGCCAAATACGGGACGCCGGCGATTGTGGTGGACTTCGGCACGGCGACCACCTTTGATGCCATCTCCGCCACCGGAGAATATCTCGGGGGCGTCATCTGTCCCGGCATCATGATCTCTGCCGAAGCCCTCTTTGAACGCACGGCGAAGCTTCCTCGCGTGGACATTCGTCGTCCCGGCTCCGTTATTGGAAAATCAACGGTCGCCAGTATACAATCGGGCCTTTACTTCGGATATATCGGACTGGTTGATGGTGTGCTGGAGAGGCTCATCGAGGAGCTGGGGCCGGAGACACGAGTCATTGCCACCGGCGGGCTCTCTCACCTGATCGGTCGAGCCTCTCGCTATATTCAAACGATTGATGACAATCTGACTCTGGATGGACTGCGGATCATCTATGAGCGATGGAAACAAGCAGAGTCATACACGGGAACAAGCTCTCGCAGAAGTACACGGGAAACCAGAAGCTGAGGAATCGGCCTCGGGGGCTCAGGCGTCCTCGCCGAGCGACGACTTTCGCCTGAACTACTTCAACTATTTCACCGAGGTGGAAGAACATTTCGTGCGACGGCGGGGCAAGCATCTGCTCGTCTCGACGCTCGATTGGGCGATCA
>DATLZR010000173.1 GCA_035573895.1 Blastocatellia bacterium
AGACCACGACGTGGTATCGGCTGCCAGAAGTTCGCCAAACGGAAGCGGTTTGAAGTTCCCATCCCACACCGCCATGACGCTGACGTTGTCAATGAGCCCCAGGGCCGACGCGTAGAGCCGATTCCACTGACGCACATCGGCTGAAGAGAGGCAATTCCGAGTGATCGTTGCGCTGCAGGTCGGTGGTCGCACGGCACCCGGAATCGTCACCGCCCCCAGGTCCGAATCAATCTGCGCCACGAGGGCACCCAGCGCGCCCAACACCTTGTCATCGCGAAGATGGAGGAAGGGAAGGTAACGAACGTGTGTGCCAAACTGGAAGGTGTGCCGTCCTCTGAGCCAGTTCATATCGGCATTCCACTGGAAGTTCCGGGCATCGGTGATCTGCTTGCGCGCCACTTGCGTGCCCACGTCAATGGGCTCCGACAGCAGGCTTTGTGTTCCCCCGAGCGCTCCTAGGTCCAGCGCGATATGTCCGGCAGACGTGTTCGTTCCCGGAATGTTCAGCAGCGCGGCTGAAGCGTTCGGCCGGAGGCGATCGGTCGCCGTGCGATTCCGAACCCAGCCGAAGCGGAACTCACCGGTGAAGTTCGAGGTGATGCTTCCGGTCAACCCGATGTTGAGCATGTTCTGTCGCAAGGGAAATTGTTCCCGACTCTGAACGTCTCCCCCGATGATGGACAGGAGCGTCGAGCCACTCTGAATCTGACCAAGATACCGGAAGGCCACATCCAGTCGCCACCGGCTGCTCAGATTATAATCAAATCGGGCATTGTAGTAGTTGTTGTTCAGAGGGGTGCTGACATTGCCGCGAAAGCCAATGGTGTTCAGACCGTCTCCTTGACTGGGATCGTTGCCCGCGGGCAACTTCGACCACAGGGCCGAGATCGTCGGACTCAACCCGATTCCCCGAGGATCGCAGGGTTGATCCCCCGTTGGCCCGCAGAGAGTGGACCGGGCGAGATCGTAGGAGACGATGTTGCCGGACGCATCCCGGAACCGAAGGATCCCCCGGCGCAATGTATCAGTAGGAACGAAACGCAAAACCGACTCGCTCCGCGGGAAACGCCGGCCTTCGTAGTTGAGGAAGAAGAACAGCTTGTTCCGCCAGGGTAAAATGGGACCGCCCAGATTGAACCCGAAGCGGTGATCTTTTTCCTCAGCCTCTCGAATCCTGGTGCGGTTATTGGTCCAGCTATTGGCGTTGAGGTTATCGTTCTGGTGGTACCAGTAGGCGGCGCCGTGGAACTCGTTGCTGCCCCGACGGCTGATGATCGAAACCTGACCGCCTGCCCCTCGACCGAAAGTGGCATTGGGATTGGCGACAGCCACGCGAAATTCTTCGATGCCATCAACGGGAAGCTGCGCGTAGGTTCCAAGGCCTCCGATGGACTGATTGGTAACGTCAATGCCGTCCAGAGAGAACGTGCTCTGGTCAAGACGAGACCCGGCCACTTCGCCGGTTGGCGTTGCCATCGGTTGCAGCGTCAACAGCTCGTTTGCCTGACGGGTGACCGTGGGCAGGTAGGGAAGTTGCCGACCCGAGATCACGTTCCCCACAGTGGAGTCGGTCTTCTGCAACTCCGCTCCCACCGTAGCAGTCACTTCAACGGTTTCCACCATCTCGCCCACTTCCAGCGTCACATCCACCGTATAGGACTTGGCCACGTCCACCTTGAGCGACGGGACGATGCCCTGGCGAAAACCTTGCATGGTGACGGTGATCCTATAAACACCGGGCGAAACCGTCGGGAAAACATATTGCCCGGCTTCATTGGTCGTTCGCTTCATCCGTTCGTTGGTGGCGATATTGACCAGCTCAACTTCTGCTCCCGGAATGATCGCGCCTTGCGGGTCAGTCACCGTTCCCAGGACGGTAGCCGTCGTCGCTGTCTGTGACCACACGGCCACCGGCAAAAGCACAAGTGGAACCAAAATCACCAGAAGAGTCATCCGCCAGGCACCGCTAGGACGGGATGGCTCCTTGGAGAGAGGCGTTTTTCTGTTTCCCATACGATGTCCCTCCTTAAGGTTTGGGTGGTGTGGGCCAAACGAATTCTTCCGGGGCAAGGCTGCATAAGTCGCGGCTGCCGGACGCTCTCCTGTTTTCCCCTCGCTTCAAGCACGGCCCCCAAGACCTCGTTCGGCACACGTTTTTGTGAGACGATTCGAGCCAAGCAAATGCTATTCCATAGCTGGCCCATCGCCTCGACTCTTTGAAAGCGCAGGGATTATATACCGCATGGCATGTTCAAACAAGTGTCAATCCCAAAATCTAGAACTCATCCCCAAATTTCTGGAAGCGCTCCGTTGCGCACTGACGCACCGATACCCCGATCCTCACCGGTTGCCGATTGAGAGGATGAGGAAAATTGATCGGCTCAACTTGGCCTTTCGCCGGCTGCTCAAACGCCTCCTCATACCGGTCTGGCGCACCGGGCGCTGGCCATTTTCTAGGGCGATGGGAGCAGATCGCCCGCACGAACAGACGCGATGAGGCCCTCAACTAGCGCACCTAAAAAGATCGCGCCGGCCTCCGGGAAGACGAGTGAGACTTCACCTCGAGATGTTCTTTCGGATCACCGCGCCGGGAAGGTGGCCGGTTGCGCGGCCTCTCTCCCAGACGCGCACGCCGTTGACGAACACGTATTCGATTCCGACCGAGAGCAGATGTGGCTCGCGAAACGTCGAGCGATCGCTCACCCTCTGCGGATCGAAGATGACGAGATCCGCCTTCATCCCCTCGGCCAGCAGGCCGCGATCCTTCAGTCCCAGCCGGGCTGCCGGAGCCGACGTCATCTTGCGGATAGCTTCTTCGAGCCGGAGCCAGCCGCGCGTGCGCACATACTGGCCGAGCACGCGCGGGAACGCGCCCGCAGCCCGCGGATGGCGCATCCCGATCCCTCCGTCGCTGGCCACCATCACCCAGGGCTGGCGGTAGAAAATGCGGATGTCGGATTCTTTCATCGAGCGGCACACGACGCTCGCTCCGCCGTCCCGGACGATCTCCATGTAGATGTCAACCGGCGTCGTCTTGCGGTTGCGGGCGATTTCCAGGAGCGTTTTCCCCTCGTAATCGGGATGGGCGCGGCAATTGGTCACCAGCACGTTCATCGCCCCGCCGACATCGGCTATGCCCCTGGCGACGGCCGCGCGATCCGAATGGCGGCGGCTGGGGACGAGAACCGTGATGGTCGAAGCCCAGGCGTCATAAGGGTAGCAATCGGCGGTCACGTCTTGTCCCCGGCGGCGGGCGCGCGCGATGAGCGCGACGGCCCTTTGGGCTTTGCCCCAGACGCTCACCGTCGCCAGCTTGATGTGGGAGATGTGGACGGGAATACTCGCCTCGCGCCCGATGCGAAGGGCCTCGTCGAGCGCTTCAAACGCCTTATCGCCTTCATCGCGGATATGGCTCACGTAGATTCCGCCCTGGCGGGCGGCCCGGCGGGCGAGCGCGATCACCTCTTCGGTCGTGCTGGGGTGGCCGATGTCGTATTCCAATCCGGTGGAGAGGCCGAACGCCCCCTCGCGCATCGCCTGCTCGACGAGATCGGCCATGGCGGCGATCTCCGCTTCGCTGGCCGGGCGCCCCGTGTCTCGACCCATCACCTGCTGGCGCACCGTCGCATGGCCGACGAGCGTGATCAAATTGACGGCTGAGGGCTGCTTCTCACGCCTGGCGAGAAACTCGCCGACGGGCCACGCTGAGCTGCCGTCCTGTCCCACGACGATTGTGGTGATTCCCTGAGAGATCTGACTGATGGCCGTCGGGTCACCGTCGAGCCCTCGATCCGAGTGATTGTGCAGGTCAATGAATCCCGGCGCGACGATCAGGCCCCGGGCATCGAGGATCTCCTCGTCCGGTTCTGGATCAAACCGCCCGATGCGCGCGATGCGATCTCCTTCGATGCGCAGATTGGCGCGAAAGGCTGGGCGACCGTCCCCGGCGATTATCGTTCCGCCGATGATGACAAGAGAGGAAGAACGCTCCGGCGGTTGCGGGAAAACTCCCGGAGGAGCTGAATCGCCGGCCCGCGCCAGTGCGATAAGGAGGATCAGGGTTCTGCTCAACAGTGGGTGACGTATGAAGGATCGTGCTCTCATGGGTTTCCTCGCCCCGTCATCTGAAGAGCTGTTTGCCGGATCTCATCACGGAGATGCCAGTACCGCGACAGCATTTATCGTTTGTCACGCCGTCCGCGGGGGGATCGAGCCGCCGAAGTCCGTGCCTTTTCTCCACTTGCATTTTGCCCGTCATGCCCGGTTTCCAGGATTTAGGGAAGGCTCTTTTACCACACAGGGCCGGGGAAGACAATTGCTCGCCGCGATCCGTGGACGAGGGCGACTCCGAGGTGTCTCCTGCCCCCGGCTTGTGATAAACTTACCACCCGCACGGATCGTAATCGGACATGCACGGGATATGATGGCGAAAACCAGGGGAGGATAAAAACCATCATGTGGCAGCGATTGAAGCGGCTCCTTCGCTCCATCTTCGGTGGGATCATCGAGCGGGCCGAAGACCCGGAGTTGATCCTTCAGCAAGTCATCCGTGACATGCGCGACAAGGTGCCGCAGATGAACGAAAATGTCGCCCAGGTCATGGCGACGCAAAAATTGCTGGAAAAAGAGGTCGCCACGCTCGAACGGGAAATCACTGAATTTGATGCCAAGATTCGAGCATCCATCAAGCAGGGCCGTGATGATCTGGCAACGGCATTCATCAGTGCCATGCAGGAGAAGCAGACGGCTCTGGAGCGGTCGCGTCAGCAACTGGAGGCCGCTCGCCGGGCGTCCGAACAGGCCATTCGCTTCCGCGACAATTACATTCTCCAGCTCAAGAAGCGCCAGCAAGAAGCGATGCAGCTCATCTCCGAGCATCGGCGGGCTCGCATTCAGGAACAGTTGGCGCAAACGATGGCCAGTTTCCAGGTGGGAGATGAAGCTGGAACCTTCGAGGAGATGAGAGAGAAGGTCGCGCGTCGGGTCGCATCGGCCGAAGCGAAGATGGAGCTGGCGGCCACCGGCGTCGAGACTCAGATCGCGGAGATCGAAAAGGAGGCCCTCTCGATGCAAGTTCAGGACACGTTGCTGGCCTACAAACGGCAGATGGGATTGCTGCCGGAGGCACCGGCAGCCACGCCAGCGGGGGTCTCCCTGCCGCCGGAGAAGACACTCGGTCCTGCGGAGGAAGAACTCGCCTCCCGGTCTGAACCGACGAAAGTCGCCGAGTAGTTCATGGCACTGTGGTGAGCCCCTCATCGGGTCCTGTGCCGGAGATTGTGTGAAGGCGTCGCCGGGAAAGTACGACAATGGACGAAAAACCAAATTACTTTGTCGAAGCTCTCAAAGAGCCACTCAATCTGTGGAGTCTGGTCGCTGTTCTGGGGATCGCCGTTTACATGGGTGAGCCGATGAGTCTTTTCATCGCGCTTGGCGGGCTCGTCGCGGAGGGGATCTATCTGCTCACGGTCCCGTTTCTGCCGGCCTACAAACGCATTGTCGAGCGTCGTCAGATGAAACGCGCGGCCGCCGAGCGACGAAAAGCCCGCGAGGAGATGATCAAAACCTTCGATCCCCGGGAGCGCGAAGCCGTCGAGTACCTGCGCTGGCTGAAGAAACAGATCTATTCCAACTACATGCGCTTCACGCGCTCGCGGACGATCCCGCCGGAGATCCGCTCCCTCGATGCGATGTGGGACCGATTCGTTGACTTCCTGGACATCTATCGTCGGTGTAAGCACCATCTGCGTTCCTTCAACCGGCAGGCGATTCAGAACCAGATCGCCCTGGCCGAACGCCAGCTTCAGACCGCCGATGACAAAACCCGCCGGATTATTGAGGGAAATCTGCAAATTCTCCGCGAGCGACTGACCGAGTACGAGAGCGTCGAACGAGCCGTCAAGCTGCTCGAAGTTCAGCTTCAGTCCATCGAGAACTTCTTTGGACTCGTGAACGACAAGGTGATGACGATGTCCTCGGTTGACAGCATCAGCTCGCTCGATTTTGATTCGATCCTCTCCTCGATTGAGGTCACGCGCTCGGTCCTGGAAGAAACCGCACCAATCATGAGTGCGCTCGAAGCTCTGTCCAGCGCCGAGGAGGAACCGGTGCGACCTCGCAGCATGACGTCGGAACGCTCGTGATGCCATGACGCGCCCGAAACCCTTTCTCTCGCTCGAGGAGATCGGCCGGCTCCCGTCCTGGGCCGCCGAACTGGTGAGGAAGTACTACGCCGGAGAAGCCAGTCACTTTCTGTTGCACAACAACATTCATGATCTCGTCCCCTCCAACGGTCAGTTCACCGGATTGCTCACGTTTTTGCAACGGAAATTGCTGGGGAACAAAAACGTCGTCTTCTACAATCGGAGTGAGGGCATCACCTTCAGCTCGCCGGAGGTGGAACGACAGTTTCTCGCTCAGCTTCGCGTGGCCGATCCGCTCGTGACGCGGGAATCGCTGAGGAGCCTGCCGCGAGAGCCGGGCCGCGCACTGCCGCTCATCGAACGGTATCTGTTTTACGGTGATCAGGTCGCCGTCATTATCAATTTCCTGGAGACGATCGTCCCCTCGGGCGAGATCAGTTACATGAGTGGGGAGGATCGCAATAACCTGGTGACCCTGCAACGGTGGATCACCAGCTCGCGCCTGCTCAGTTCCGACAACATCGTCATCCTCATCACCGAGAACCTCGCCGATGTGAACACCCGGATTCGGGAGAACTCGCGGCTGGCGACGATTGCCATTCCCTATCCCGATGAGGCGGAACGGCTCGCCTTCATCCGCTACGTGCGGGCCGCCAATCCCGGATTGAAGATGGAGATGACCGATGAGCAACTGGCTCAGCTCACCTCGGGTCTCAATCGCGTTCATCTGAATGCCCTGCTGCGCAGCGCCCTGCTCGATCCTCAAGGGCTGACACTGGAGGCCGTCCGCCGGAAGAAGAAAGAATTGATCGAGAGCGAATGCTTCGGGCTCATCGAGTTCGTCACGCCCAAGCACGGGCTGGAGAGCGTGGGCGGATTGGCCAGCGCCAAGGAATTTCTCCGCACCATCGCCGAGACGATCCGTCAGGGTCGCACGGAAGAAGCGCCCATGGGCATTCTCATCGCCGGTCCGGTGGGCACCGGCAAGACGTTTCTGGCCGAGTGCTTCGCCAAAGATTGCGGATTGAATGTCGTCGAGTTCAAAAACTTCCGCGATAAGTGGGTGGGCTCGACCGAGGCCAATCTCGAGAAAATTCTCAACATGCTGCGAACGCTGGCTCCGATTGTCGTGCTCATTGATGAGGCTGATGCCGCTCTGGGCACGCGCCGAAGCGAGGGAGATAGCGGGGTGAATGCGCGGGTGTTCTCTCGCATCGCTTCGGCAATGGGGGACACCAGCAATCGCGGGCGCATCCTGTGGATTCTCATGACCTGCCGCCCGGACCTGCTGCCAATTGATCTCAAGCGTCAGGGCCGGTGCGAGGAACACATTGCGCTCTTTTATCCTCAGACGGAAGAGGAACGGCGGGAAATCGCCGAAGCCATGATCCGCAAGAATAAAATCGCTCATACGATCACCGATTGGTCGCCGCTCACCCGTCATCCGATGGAATTATCGGGAGCGGACATCGAATCCATGCTGATTCGAGCGCGCCGTCTGGCCCGACAAGCGGGCCGCTCTGTAGTGACCCAGGAGGACCTCGAGCGCGTCGCTCAGGAATTCATCCCGGCCCGCGATGAGCTGGAACTGGAATATCAAACGCTCGTCGCCATCCTCGAAGCCACCTCCCGCGAGATGATTCCCCCGAAGTATCGGCATCTCACACCGGCGGAGATCAGCCGTCGGGTCGAAGAGCTGAAGGTCCTCGTTGACTAGCGTCCCGGCGGGCTGTGCACCCGTTCCCGGGACGTCGTGGGTTTTTCCTTACCAGAGTCGCACTTCCGCGACAGCCTCTCCCTCGGTTCGCGTCGCGGCTTGACAGATACGGAGTGCTCAGAAATACTTTGGTTTTGCCAGCGATATGACGCCGGCGTCACAGGCGAGCATCGGCTTCCGGAGCGAAGCGTGCGAGCAAGCGCGTGACGGGACGGAGTGATGCGCGAGTGAGAGACGGTGAGGTGCGTGAGCCTGGCTGAAACGGACGGTTTGCTAAACCGTTGTAGGGCATTAAAAGCTCTACCGTGGGTTCGAATCCCACCCTCACCGCCACCTTTTCTCCTCTCGGCGTACCGTGAGTGCCGTCTGCAACGGATGCCGGGGCGTGGCGTGAAGTAAACAAGCCTTTTTCCTGCTCCTGGCGAGGGCAGGTGGAAGGCGGCGCCCATCGCCGAAAAAGTTTCTCGCCGATGGGAAGAAAAGCAGCGTCGCGGGAGTAGGAGCGGGTCTAAAAATGAGACCACGACTTGACAGGGACCACCGCGCTTCTCCTCAAACCCTCCGATCTTGATGCCGAAAGACTATGACGCAAATCCGTGTTCGATTCGCCCCTTCTCCGACAGGGTATCTCCATGTCGGAGGAGCCCGGACAGCCTTATTTAACTGGCTCTTCGCCCGCAAGCACGGGGGGACATTTATTCTGCGCATTGAAGACACCGATGTGCAACGCTCCTCGGCTGAAATGGTCGAGGGGATCATCGAGGGATTGCGGTGGCTGGGACTGGATTGGGATGAAGGACCCTATTTTCAGTCCGAGCGGATCGCTCTCTATCAGGAACGGGCCCGGGCGCTGGTGGCCTCCGGTCAGGCATATTACTGCTTTTGCTCCCCCGCTGAACTGGCGGCCAGGCGGGAGGAAGCCGCGCGTCAGAAACGAGCCTGGAAGTACGAGGGAACGTGTCGTCGGCTGATGCCGAAGCAGGTCGAAGAAAAACTGGCCCAGGGTCTCCCTCATGCGCTTCGCTTCAAGGTTCCGCCGGAAGGGGTCACCACCTTCACCGACGAGGTCTTCGGCGAAGTGACCGTCGAGAATGAGAGCCTCGAGGATTTCGTGTTATTGAAATCGGATGGATTCCCCACCTATCACTTGAGCGTCGTCGTAGATGATGCCGACATGCGGATCAGCCACGTCATTCGCGGGGCCGATCATCTATCGAACACACCCAAGCAGGTGCTCCTCTATCGCGCCTTTGGGTGGGAACTGCCGATCTTCGCTCATGTTCCACTCATTCTGGGACCGGACCGCACGCGATTGTCCAAGCGGCATGGCGCGACGAGCATCACGGCGTATCGAGACATGGGATTTGTTCCCGAAGCGATGCGTAATTTTCTCGCGCTACTGGGGTGGTCGCCGGGTCACCCGGATCGGGAAATCTTTCGCACCCCCGAACTGATCGAAGCCTTCTCGCTTGGTGGTATCAGTCGAACGAATGCCGTCTTTAATTTCGACAAGGCTCTGTGGATGAATGCCGAGTACATCCGCTCGATGAGCGCGGCGGAACTCTATCCCCTCGTGCGACCCGAATTGGAGAAAGCCGGGCTCTGGCGTGAGACGCTTGCCCGGGAGGAACACGAATGGTTTCTCGGTCTGATTGATTTGCTGAAAGTGCGTGCTCGCACGCTCAAAGACTTCGTCGCGGCGGGACGCCCCTATCTCGCCGAGGAATTCGAGTTCGATCCTCAGGCGGTGGATAAGAATCTCAGGAAGGAGCCGGGACTCAAGGGACTTCTCCTGGAGCTGGCCGACCGATTAGCCGAGGTGGATCCCTTCACCTTGCAGACAACGGAAAGGGCACTGCGCGAGCTGGCCGCAAACAGGGGGATCAAAGCCGGAGTGCTGATCAACGCAGCGCGGACGGCATTGACGGGCAGTGCGGTGACGCCGGGAATTTTCGATGTGATTGTCACGCTCGGCAAGGACCGCACCGTTGGTCGCTTGCGCCAGGCGGCGCTCAGATTCTGCGCTTGAGCCGCGAAGCGTGAATCGGTTTGCCACCGAGCCCGCCTCTCTTGTTTCACTGCGAACGAGAGACCCTCTGAGCAGGAACCGGGGCGCGAGGTTCTCGGGTGGTTAAACCGATCTCACGAGAAAGCAAAACGTTCGAGCAGGGACAGTGCGCCTCAGTACACCACGTCAAGGCGTTGAACCAGCATGACGAGCTGGGTGCTCACCGGACGACCGGAATTCATGGCCGGTTGGAACCGCAACCCTTGAAGCGATTCATTAGCCTGGGCGAGGAGACGGGAGCTGGCCGGAGGAGCGAGGACATCAACGACAGAGGCTCGACCATCGGGATGAACCACGGTGATGAGGGCAAATTCATCGCTTTGAGTGGCTGCAAAGAGAGCGTCCAAATTGCCGCTTTGTCGTAGCCGAGGGAGCGTGTAAACGCCGGTGGCCGAGGGAGGAACCATTCCCTGATTGAGCAACCGATATTCAACGGGCGTCAGCGTGATTTGTTGTTTGTGGGAGACAACCGGGATCACCGGCAGCGGCGTGAAGTTCGCCAGGATGGCCAGCATCAAAGAGGACGTGATCACGACGCTGGCCACCAGAGACACAACCTGCGGATGCGCGATAGCTAACCGGACGAGATGAGAGATCAAACGATCGCGCCGGTGTGATCGTCCTATCGGAAGTGCACCAACCGCCTCCAGGATGTCCTGAGTGAGTCGGGGAGGAACAGCCGGATGTGGAAGCTCTCTGAGAGTCGAGACGAGAGAACGCAGGTTCTCTACATAATGGGCGCACTCCGGGCATTCCCTCAGATGGGCCCTGAGGGTTTGCGCACGAGTCCCTTCCAGCATTCCGTCAATGTAGGCAGAGACGTCCCGTCGGATCGTTTGGCACTTCATGCTCAACTCCTGAACAGTTTCGGATGACTCACCAACTCCGGTTCGGTCTGCCCGAAGGCAGATTGAGCGTTGCTGACCTGGTTTTTTGTTCCATCGCCGTCAGACCCACCGGCGACAGGCGTTTTTCCGAACCGGAGTTGGTCATTCATCCGAGGTCCGCGGGCCGGGTCATGTCCACGGTCCCGTGGGGCTGGCGTGGAGTTGCTCGAATGACGTTGCATCTCCAAGACCTGCTGGCGGAGCATCTCGCGGCCTCGAGCAATTCTCGATTTGACCGTTCCCAGCGAGATGCCCAGCATCTCAGCGATCTCCTCGTAAGAACAACCTTCGATGTCCCGCAGGACGAGAGCGGTACGAAAGGCGGGCTTCAGCCGGTGCAACGCCTGCTGCACCCGGCGTCGTTGTTCTTGCTCGATCACCTGTTGCTCTGGTGTGGCGTGAGGATCAGCCAGGGACTCGCGCAAGGGACACCCGTTGCCGTCTTCTTCGCCCGCATCAAGGGAGATGGTGCGATCACGGCGGCGCCGCCGCCACCAGCGGAGGTAATTGACCGCTTGATTCACGGCGATTCGATAAATCCATGTCCTCAGTTCGCATTCGCCACGAAATCGCCCGATATGCCGGTAGACCTTGAGGAAGGTCTCCTGGGCAGCATCACGGGCATCTTCACCTTCTCCCAGAAGGTGATAGAGGAGCCCGTAGACGCCGGCCTGATACTCACGAACCAGCTCTTCAAACGCCTCGCGCTCACCGGCTTGCAGGCGCTCAACAAGATCCCCATCGGCGGTCCGAGCCTGCACCCGGTCAGACACACCGACAGTCAACGCCAGTTCTCCACCAGCACGAAGCATCGGTCGAGCACCCTCCGAATTAGACACCATCGGACGAGGAATGTTCCCGGCGAAAGAAAAAACCCTGAGTGTCGCGCAGGACGCCTCAGGGTTCAGATTGCACAACCCGAATAACTAAAGGAGATTGAACTCCACTTTGATCGTTGCCCGCACGCTGGCCGGTCGCCCATCCGGTCCACGAGCCGGGATGAACTTGATCATCTTGGCTGCTTCGATGGCCTTTTCGTCGAGGCCGTAGCCGAGTCCTTTCAGAACCCTGATATTTCTCACCACGCCGTCGGCGCCAAATGTCGCCGAGAGCTCAACAGTTCCTTGAATGCGATTACGGCGGGCTTCCTCGGTCCATTCCGGACGGGGCTTGAATGTAATGATCGGATGGCCAAATCCCCCGCGTCCTGCAATCCCTTCGCCCACGGAAGGGCCGGAGTAATCACCAATCCCACGACCTTCACCCGCTCCGTTACCGCCGCCGGTTCCACCGGTTCCCGGTGGGGCTTCCACCGGACCGTAGCTGAATGGAGCCGTGATCTGTGTCCGCGTGTCAAGCGAGGGGAGCTGAGTTTGCTGCGGTGGCGGAGGGGCTTTGAAGGGAACCGGAAGGGCCACCGGCACCGGCTCTGATTTCAGGGGTAACCGCTGCGGAGTCGGCTCGGGCGGTTTGCTCAGTTCACGATTCCCCCCGCCCCCGGCAATTTCCAGTTCGGGCAACTCCAGTTGAACCGCGATCAGTTGCTCCGGAGGCTCCGTCTCCGGCAGCGGGCGATCGGGAAAAAGGCCCTCAAGGTGAAGAACAAAAACCACCAGATGGAATAACAAGGCCAGGCCAAAGGCCCACAGGATCCGCCGCCGCTCGCGGCCCTCTTCTCTGATGAACTGTTCCAGCACGCCCAAAGCGCTGGGGGCGTGTTCAACGGCCTGACTTTGCACCTGAGACATCCATGCGTCCTCCTCGCAAAGTCTCACTACGGCCTGACGCCTTGACAACGTCCGGACATAGCTGGTATCCATTATAGCACTTCGCAGCCAAACCATGAAGACGATTCGAGCGCGGCACGAACAACCGCACAATTGGGCCGATAATCCCCTGCCGACGGGCTGAGACTCAAGGAGGATGAGGCGTGGCCAAAGCCAAAAAGGTCAAAGTCACAACCCGCGAACTGAAACACGACAAGCTCCGCGATGAGTACGAAAAGCTAGCCGAATGGGCGCTGCGTCATCGTCGGTCGCTGATTCGAATCAGTCTCCTCATCGGAACCGCGGTTGTGCTCGTCAGTGGAGTTCTTCTCTACCTGCGGTATCAGCAAGAGAGTGCTCAGCAAGCATTTGCCCAAGCGTATGAGATCTTCACGGCGGAAGTGACGCAAACGCCCAGTGGGGATCCAACCCGACGAACCTACGCGAGCGAAGAGCAGAAATACCGTGAGGCTCTGGAGGCCTTCACTCGCGTGGCCTCCCGCTACCGGAGTCATCGTGAGATAGCGACCTATTACGCCGCCGTGTGCAAGATGAAGCTGAATCAACCCGAAGGCAAAGCCGAACTCGAACGGCTGGCCAACGGACAAACGCGCTCGGGGCGACTGGCCCGGATGGCGCTGGCCGAACACCTCTTCGCCCGGGGCGACTACGCCGGAGCTGAACGACACTATCGCCACCTGCTGAGCGATCCCGGCGACATTCCTGAAGCCGACATCCGTCTGGCTCTCGCCCGTTGCCTCGAATATCAGGGAAAGCGACAGGAAGCCGTTGATCTCTACCTCAAGCTGGCTACCGATCACCGGGACGAAGATCAAGGACGAGAAGCCGTCGAGCGACTTGCGTGGCTGGATCCGACGGCGCTGGAAAAACTCCCATCGGAATCGAAGAAGTAGCTTCCCTTCTCACCCCGATCTGAGCGACAGGGGCTGAGCCCTGTGCTTGGGAATAGCACTGTGGCGCAGTACAATTCCTCATGATCCCACACGTGAGGAAAAACTATGGCGGAGAGCGAGAGAAAAACGCGATTTGAGACGCCATCGCATATCGAGCTAAAAACCGTCTATCGGCCCGAGGACATAGCTCATCTCGATCCCGAGCGCGATCTCGGCGATCCGGGCGCCTATCCCTTCACCCGGGGAATTTATCCGACAATGTATCGCGGGCGACTCTGGACGATGCGTCAATATGCCGGTTACGCCACGGCGCGGGAATCAAATCGCCGATACAAGTATCTCCTGGAGCAAGGACAGACCGGCCTGAGCGTCGCTTTCGATCTGCCGACGCAGATGGGTCTGGATTCGGATAACCCTCTGGCCGAAGGCGAGGTCGGGAAAGTGGGGGTTGCCATTGACACGCTCGCCGATATGGAGGTCCTGCTGGACGGAATTCCTCTGGAGAAGGTCTCGACCTCCATGACCATCAACGCGACGGCTGCGATTTTACTGGCGATGTATCTGGCCGTAGCCCGGAAGCAGGGCGTGTCCTGGGATCGGCTGAGCGGAACTGTTCAGAATGACATCCTCAAAGAATACATCGCTCGGGGAACGTATATTTATCCCCCAGAACCGAGCCTTCGGCTGGTGACCGATATCTTTGAGTTCTGCGCCCGAGAGGTGCCTCGATGGAACGTGATCTCGATCTCCGGCTATCACATCCGCGAAGCGGGCGCGACGGCCGTGCAGGAACTCGCCTTCACCTTCGGGAACGCTCTCACCTACGTCGAAGCGGCCTGCCGACGGGGACTGGCCGTTGACGAATTTGCTCCTCGCCTCAGTTTCTTCTTCAACGTCCACAACCACTTTCTCGAAGAAATTGCCAAATTCCGAGCGGCCCGCCGACTGTGGGCCCGGCTGATGAAAGAGCGGTTTGGAGCGCGCGATCCCCGCTCCCTGATGCTGCGCTTTCACGCCCAGACGGCGGGTTCAACTCTCACGGCCCGGCAGCCGGAAGTCAACGTCATCCGAGTGACCCTCCAGGCCCTCGCCGCCGTTCTCGGAGGAACACAATCTCTCCACTGCAACGCGCGCGATGAAGCTCTTGCTTTACCCACTGAAGATTCAGCTCTGCTGGCACTGCGCACCCAGCAGGTCATCGCTTACGAATCTGGCGTCGCTGACACCGTTGATCCTCTGGCCGGGTCATACGCGATCGAAAGCCTGACGACTGAGATCGAACAGCGCGTCCTCGATTACTTGAAGCGCATCGAGGCCCTCGGCGGAATGCTCCGCGCGATTGAACGAGGCTGGGTGCAAAAGGAAATTCAGGATGCAGCCTACGAATATCAACGTGCCATTGAATCAGGCGAGCAGGTCATCGTGGGCATCAATCGTTTCGTTTTGTCCGAGGAGCGGCCGATCCCCGTCTTTCGTATTGATCCTTCCATCGAGCAGGAGCAGCGACAATCACTGGCTCGTATCAAGGCAGCGCGCGATTCCGTTCGTGTGACACGCGCCCTCCGCGCTCTCGAAGACGTTGCTCGGAGTCAAGAGAACCTCATGCCTGCAATAATCAATGCCGTGGAAGCCTACGCCACCGTAGGCGAGATCAGCGATGCCTTGCGCCGCGTCTTTGGCGAATATCACGAGGCCGCCGCACGAACAGCTCCTCTCAGTTAATCCCGGCCGGGCCACCGAATACCTGGCCTGCAGGAAGACGTTAAAGCCGCTACTCCACGAAGTATCCAGCGGGCATAATTCCCGAACGAGGATGAGGCATGAGGCACGATGAATTCTGACACCTACTGCGAACAGATCACACCGTCCGTGATGAGGTACGGCGACTGCTCCTCACCGGCGAACTTTTAGAGCTGCCGGGTAAGCCTGACCGCTTGACTGGTGCGATCAACCGGAATGTGTCACCTCATCGAGGAAACTGCGGATGGCCATCTTTGACCCGAAGGCCAAGCCCGCACTGAGGGACGGATCGGAGAGCTGACGGAGGCTCAGACGCGCGCGTGGCGGAAACTCGCGGACGCCCAGACCCGCACGGACAAGCGCGTGGCCGAGCGAGCTGGAACACAAGCGTGAACCGAGCGGGAACTCCGTGCGCTTGCCCCACAGGTCGGATGACTCAGCGAAGTGATGGGAGGTCACGCTCGAAGATTCGGCGCGGGAGGCAACGCCCGCTCATCTCGCTCAGCACCGTGGAATTCAGATCGGCGAACTCGAACGGCACTACTTCACGATTGATGAGGTGGAGATCGGTTTCCACGGCAATGGATGGCGCGATCAAGAACGGGTTCCTATCATCGGCGAGGTTCGCAGTCGCATCTACAGTCGAGATGTGGAAGCCGCCCTCGCCCGAGTTGAGCGATTGGCCTCAGCCCTTCCAGGGACGCCCGTTACCGCGCGAGACGCAGCGCGCCAATCGGGGTCATTTTGATCACATCCTCGGGACGGTGAACAACACCCTTTGCACTCCTCAATCCTTCTCGCCTGAAAGGAGAGCGTCAGTGCATGTTCCCCATCGAACCACTCGTTCTTTACGTGCGACGAAGGTGTCGGGCGGGTGACATTTGTTTGAGCGCGCTAGCTGGTGTCTCTTGTTGTGCCCACCTGACGGGATTCAAAAGATGGAGGTTACAAAATACCGCGGCGACGAAAAACAGACCGAATCTGCTCTTTTTCGGCATCCGAATACTTTAAGAGTGCGGCCGCCGTGAGAAGGGCTTGAGCGCCGTCACGAAATGTCGCGCTGCGGGAAAGGAAGAAGTGAGATTGCAGGATAACGGTGTCGGCCTTCACACTGCCGAGAGCTGAACGAATTTCCCAGAGTGCGGCGGACCAAATCTCCCCATCAGCATGGACCTGCCCGATCAGGTCCTCAGGATAATGCTTCTTCCCATCCACGCGCCGGAGACAGGGGGGATCGGTGTCGCTGTAAGAGATGGCATCCCAGTCAGCGATGCATTCATCCTGGAATCCCAGACTCAATTGTGCACTGAGAGAAGCCGCCCAATAGTCGCCGAAGCCTTCGCCCATCGCACCGGCTTCGCGCGAGAGGCCAAAACCGGGAACCTGGTCATCCTGAATCGCATGACCGTATTCGTGCCAGATGACCTCGGCATCCTCGGCGTCATCTACGCCTCCACTGCCAAAGGTGATGCGCTTGGTGCGAGGATCGTAAAACGAATTATCCTCACCGATGGTGTTGACGCCGACGATCTGCCGACGATTGTTCACCGTTTTGAAACCCAGGCTTTGAATGTACCGCTGGCTGTAATCAATGTAGTAGTAGGCCATGACCTCTTCAAACCGACCGTCGGCTCGCCAGTAGAGGAACTGGGCCGTGCGGCTGAAAGCCCGTCGCACGCGCGGTGTCGCGCTGGTGGAAACATACAGTCCATCGAGATAACCGGTGTCATTCAAATCGAGGAGGGGAACGAGCCGATACGACGTGGACGGAACCGCCGTGTTGCTGTCACGGAGATCCGAGAGTTTATTATTTTGCGTTGCTATGACGGCATTGACGAAACCATAGACGCGCCCCTGGCCCTCACGGTAACGGTTCACATCCTGAGGACGATTGATCAGCTCCCCTGTCCGAGCATCAATGAAAACCTCCCAGGTTCCCAGAGGAACCAGCGCGGGGAGTACAACGTGCCAGGCCAGTCGCGGTGGTTTCACCAGAGGATAAACGACAAGATCAGCGGATTCCTCCTCTCCCTGACGGAGCGCCCGGAGACCCACGTGCTCGCGTGCTGCCTCAATGGCCGTTTCCGCCGTCACTGTGGGAGTGATTGTCTCCAGTGAGATCTCCTGGACGCCGTCATTGGTCACCACACGGATATATCCCTCGGAATCGAAGTGGACAGCGACGCTCGCTCCAAAAACAGGAATTCCCTGGTACTTCTGCTCGAAGACAAAATGTGTTGCCACCAAACTTTTTACCTGGCGGACGAGCAGGAGATTATCCGTTGACCCATCAACCCGGAAGAGATCGGCATAGTCAGCGAGGAACTGCCGTGCCGCTGTCTCCGATATATCACCGGTGGGCGACGGGATTTTCCCAACGAGAACGACAGGTTTCCGCTCGTTCAAATCCCATCGAACGTCAATGTTCCCTTCAGCCACCGCGTTGAGTCGTTGCCACTGCATGCGGCCGGCAGGGGGAAGCATGACGGGGATGTCTGGCGGCAGCATCCTCGCGCCCCCTGCTACACTGTCGAAGATGGGAGCGGACGATATGACGATCAAGATGATGGGAGTTATGGCTGGCTTTTTCACTCCGCGGCTCGCTCCTTAAAGTACGTCTCTTCCTACTCCACCTCACCGGTTGTAAAAACGGCGACAGTTAAGCAAAATTCCACTCACATTGCAAGGATGGCAGACAATTTTCCCGGGTTCTTGACCGAAATGACGCTTGGACTCCGATCCATTACGCCGTACGGGAGATCATCGAGTGCTTCATCACGCAATCTTGACACACTCTCTACCAATGGATAGATTTACAGTCTCGCCGGTGGTCTTTGACAGAGAGTCAGCGGTGGAAGAGGGTTTTTCCAGCCTGTCCTGCCGGGCGCGGCATGGGTGGGAAGCGAATGTTGGGGAGAAACGTGCTGCGTTCGTCATCATCTTGAGGTGGGCCGTTAGCTCAACTGGTAGAGCAGCGGACTCTTAATCCGCGGGTTGGAGGTTCAAGTCCTCCACGGCTCACCATTCTCATACACAGTGGGCGGAGAGTTGTTGGCAGCATGGGCTCTCAGCAGATGAGGAAACGACGGCAGGCTGGAAAGCCCGTGCGACTTTTAGGTCAGCCAACGGGAGGGCTGCTGACTGTTCTGGAGAGATCGCGCGAAGCCGCTGGCTCTTTTCCGCTTCTGCGAAAGTGGCGGAACTGGTAGACGCGCCAGACTTAGGATCTGGTGGCCTCGTGCCGTGGGGGTTCGAGTCCCCCCTTTCGCACCACCTCAGGTAAACCTCCTCGCAAGTGGTCAGACCTCCACCTGAAGCAGTTCCGCTACCCGTCTCGTCAGAGGCATGATCTAACCTTTCCATCCTCGCCTGCTATTGCTCCTCACGGTCATGCATGAACCAGCTCAAGTCTACGATTACTGTGGGCGAAGGTCACCAGTTACCGGCCAAAAACAACAGTTGCGTGGAGCGAATCGGGGGAAGAGGTACTTTATTAGTGCAGAAGCCGATTTCTGGCTGTTGAAGCGGCGAGGCTACAGAGTAAAATTCAAGGTCCGGAGGCCGACTCCACCTGGAACAATCAGCTTCTCGCCGGGAGGTCCTGTGACAAGTGAGAAAATTTTCCCGCGATTCAGTATTGTGCTACCATTAGACGCTCACCAACACAAAGAGGAGGATATCACCCGTGACAACGGCGGCGAAATCGTCAGCGACACCGCGCCTGGGAATTCTCGTGGGAGGGGGACCCGCGCCGGGAATCAATGGCGTCATCAGCGCCGTTGCGCTCGAAGCTGGCAATCGAGGATGCCAGGTTGTCGGCATCTATGATGGGTTTTCCTGGTTGATGAAAGGAAATATCGAGCACGTCACCTTTCTGGAGCGAGACGTCGTCTCGCGGATTCACTTTCAAGGTGGCTCTATTTTGAACACCTCGCGGGCCAACCCAACGAAAACCACTGAGGACCTGGATCGCGTCATCCATTCGCTGGAAGCCTTGCAGATCCGCTATCTCGTGACCATTGGGGGCGATGATACGATGTTTGCTGCCAGCCGGGTCGCCGAACGAGCTCAGGGGAAAATCCGCGTCTGTCACGTCCCCAAGACGATTGATAATGACCTGCCTCTGCCGGGAGAAACTCCCACGTTTGGCTTTGAAACGGCCCGGCAGTTGGGGTTTGAGCTTGTGCGAAACTTAATGGAAGATTCCCGCACGACCAATCGCTGGTACTTCGTGGTGGTCATGGGGCGATCCGCCGGACATCTGGCGCTCGGCATCGGCAAGGCCGCTGGAGCGACGCTCATCATCATTCCGGAGGAGTTTCCCGGTCCCGTGCATCTGGACACGATCGCTGATGTGCTCGAGGGCGCTATTCTCAAGCGCCGCGCTCGCTGGCAACGGCGGGATGGAGTGGCCATTATCGCTGAGGGATTGCTGGAACGAATCCCCGAGGCTGAACTGACACAGATTGAAGGCGTTCGCATCACCCGCGATGAGTATGGCCATCTGCGCCTGGCCGAAATGGATCTCGCCCACATTCTCAAGACGGTCGTGGAACGGCGATTTGCTGCTCGTGGCGATTCGATTGCTATCGTTCACAAGAGTATTGGCTATGAAGTTCGATCTGCTCCTCCGGTGGCTTTCGATTGCGAGTATGTGAAAACACTGGGCTATGGAGCAGTTGAATTCCTTCTCAATCCGCCCCCTCAATGGGCGCATCTGACCGGAGCGCTTGTCTATGTCAGCGAGGGTCAACTCACTTACGCTCCGTTCGAGACGCTCATGGACCCGCGCACCGGTCGGACGCAGGTCCGACTGGTGGATGTGAGCAAACCGACCTATCGCATCGCCCGTGAGTATATGATTCGGCTCGAGCGGGAAGACTTTGAAGATCCCGACATGCTTCGCCAGCTCGCGGCCGCAGCTTCGACGCCGCAAAAGGCCATGACGCCGGAGGAATTCGCTCAACGATTCTCCCATGTGGTGACTGATCTTCGCG
Organism: Blastocatellia bacterium; assembly: GCA_035573895.1. Classification (NCBI taxonomy): domain Bacteria; kingdom Pseudomonadati; phylum Acidobacteriota; class Blastocatellia; species Blastocatellia bacterium. Next base: position 20,233 of record DATLZR010000173.1, read on the forward strand.
GGGGAGTATGACCATGACGGAACGATTGGACAGCCCATCTCAACCCAGCAGTTCGGATGCTCCAGCGGCTGCGGCCAGCCGCTCTTATGAATCGGCCGTGCGAACGTTTCTGGACACAGCCCTGGAGCAGCTTCAGATGCTCCGACAGCAGTTGGGACCGGGATATTTTGATCGCGCCGTTGACCTCATCATGGCGGCCGAGAAGAGCGGTGGGCGCGTCCACCTCACCGGGGTGGGAAAACCGGAGTATGTGGCTACCTATATTGCCGCTTTGCTCAACAGCACGGGGACGCCCGCCTATTTCCTGCACGGCACGGAAGCCGTCCACGGCAGCGCCGGTCAGGTGGTTCGCGGCGATGTCGTCATCGCCATCTCCAACAGCGGTGAGACCGACGAGCTGAAAGAAACCGTCACCGCCGTCAAGCGCATTGGAGCCTCCATCATCGGGGTCAGTGGCCATGCCGACTCCTGGCTGGCTCGGCATTCCGATGTCTTCCTCTTCGCCGGTGTCACAAGTGAGGGGGATCCACTCAATCTCCCACCTCGCACCAGCGTGCTGGCGGAGATTTACGTCCTGGCCGCTCTGTCGGTGGCTCTCCAGGTCTGCAAAGGGCTCACCAAACAGCAGTACAACCTTTTGCATCCCAAAGGGAGGCTCGGTCGGCTCTCGGCAGAGTAGCTCCTCCCCGGTTGACCAACGCTCCGCCGGGCGGCAGAATCTAACCGATGAGCCCTGTCATGAGCGAGGTGACGATGCCATGATGAGAAAATTCAAACAGTTCATCGCCACAGTAACACTAGCTGCCTTTCTCTCTCTGACATTCCTGCCCCCGCGAACTTCCGCCCATCGGCTCCCGCAAACGGCTCCGTCGCTCGCGCAAATCGTCGAGATGTCCTACCTGGATATCCTCACGCTGGCTCCCACCGTGACGATCAACCCCCGGGAGGTGGAAGCCTTTCGCGCTCAACTGGAGAAAGAGAGAGAAACCAAGCAAGCTGCTCTCAAGCAGGAAATCGAGACGTTAAAGCGCCAGGTCGAAACGGAAAAGAAAAAGCTTGATGCCCTGAATCGGCGAGCCTCCCGCGACGATGAGGCCGCGGCCAAAGAGCGCCGCGAGATTCACTGCCAGATTCAACGCCTGCGAAAGAAACTCGTCGAGAAGGAGGCCGTTGAGCGAAAAACCATTGACGTCAACTACGAGAACAAGGAAGCCAAGCTCGACCTCCTGCTGCGATGGCCGCAAGAAAAGCAAAAGATTGATCAGGAGATCCGCGCCGGACTCGCCCGCCAGCGTCGCTTTGGAAACGTCGAAGATATCGGCATCCGCGAGGTCGGCGAGGGGCAGGAAAAAGACATCAAGGCAGGAGAGGAAGCCATTCGCGAACTGAAAGCCCTGGGCCTCATTCCCGCTGAGTTCAAGGATGAACAGGTCGAGAGCTACATTCGTCATCTCGCTGAGTATATCGCCAGCAATTCCGATCTTCGTGTTCCCGTCAAAACGACCGTCCTGCTGACGGAGGAAATCAATGCTTTTGCACTTCCCGGTGGATTCCTCTTCATCAACACGGGGCTGATCCTGGAAGCCGATACGGAATCTGAACTCGCTGGCGTCATCGCCCATGAGATTGCTCACGCTGCAGCCCGTCACAGCCATCGTCTCTCCCAACGCGCCGCCATCGCTTCGATCCTCTATCAGGCCGCTCAAATCGCCGCCTACATTGCGACCGGCGGTGTTGTGGGGCTCCTCGGCTACTACCTCTTGCAGTATGGACTGGCCGGACTCGGCTTGCTCATTGACCTGAAACTGCTGGGAGTCAGCCGGGAGTTCGAAATAGAGGCCGACCAGCTCGGCGCTCAATACCTGTGGAAGAGCGGTTACGATCCTCGCTCCTTCGTCACCTTCTTCGACAAAATGGCGAGCAAGCAAGGCTACGCGCGGAACACGAGCTTCTTCCGCACCCACCCGGCGTTTGCCGATCGCATCTTTCAGAGCTTCCGTGAGTTCGCCTTCCTTCCTCCGAAAGAGGAATACATGACCGATAGCACGGAGTTCCATCAGATCAAGGACCGTCTGAAGAAACTCGCCAAGGAAGCTCTGGAGAAGGAAAAAGAGAAGGCCAGGAAACGACCACGGCTGCAGAAAGAGGAGCCCTGTCCGGATGATGAATCCTCACCGCCGAAGAAGGAAGCCGATACGATGAAACCTCCGGCGGCGGATAAGAATCTCCTGCCGGGAACAGGGCTCGGCTGTCCGGTCAGCTTTGAGTGACATAATCTCTCGGCATCATCAGAGGGCACAACGCAGAGGTTTTAGGAGAGGAACCGGTCATGACATGTATTCCCGCGCTCGCGATGGTCTTGCTTGGCCTCCTGATGACAACCCCGACGACTATGGCGAAATCTCGTAAAAAACCTCGACTCACCCATCGCTACGCCACCGTCAACGGCGTCCGCCTCCACTACGTCACCGCCGGCAAAGGACGAACCATCCTCTTCCTTCACGGTTTCCCCGAGTTCTGGTACGCCTGGAAAAATCAACTGGAAGACTTCGGCACGGAATACCGGGCTGTGGCTCCCGATATGCGAGGATATAACCTCTCGGAAAAACCAGCCTCCGTTGACGACTATCGCTTGAGCATCCTCGTCGAAGACGTTAAAGCTCTCGCCGACCACCTCAAAGCGAAGCCGTTTATCCTCGTCGGTCACGATTGGGGAGGCGTCGTGGCCTGGGCCTTCGCTCTGACGTACCCTCATTATCTGGAGAGGCTCATCATCATCAACGCTCCTCATCCGGCGATCTTTCAACGGGAGTTACGAGAGAACCCCGCCCAACAAAAGGCCAGTCAATACATGCTGCTCTTTCGCCGTCCCGACGCAGAGCAACTTCTCTCGGCCAATCAATATGCTGCGCTCGTTCAGGCCGTTCTCGCTCAAGGACTTCAACGAGGGTATTTCACGGAGGAAGATCGAAAAGCCTATCTCGAAGCGTGGTCGCAACCGGGAGCCCTTACCGGCGGACTGAACTATTATCGTGCTGCCCGCGTCGGTCCGCCCTCGTCGGCTGACGACATCAGTGACACGGGATTGAACCAGAATCTTCCTCCGGGCCTCATCACAGTTCCTACGCTCGTGATCTGGGGAGAGCAGGATACGGCTCTGCTCACGGGAAACCTGAATGGCCTCGATCGGTATGTCAGCTCGCTCACGATCCATCGTGTCGCTGATGCCGGTCACTGGATCGTTCACGAAAAGCCCGACCTGGTTAACTCTTTGATTCGTGCTTTCATCAAAAAGTGAATGTGCCGCCGCTACGCGTTGAACCCACCTCGAATGTGATTGCGTCATAGGGATGCAGCGGGAGGGATCCGCGTCGTGGATCAAAGCGACGGTCTGACGTATTTTCCCTCTTTTTCCAAAAAGAGCCCCGCCAGGCATGCAAGGGGACGCAGAGGATTTTCCGTGGTTTCCGGGCGGCAGCCCGCACTCCACGAATGATCCTCCGCGTCGTCCAATCCGTCCGTCCGCTCGCTCTATTCTCATTCCCGAGATCGGCGTAACTCCAGCCTGAACCCGACGCGCACCGTGCGCCCGGGATCGGCGCGATCGAACGTCGGCGGCACGAGCTTCAGTTTCGGATCGGTGCTGTCGGCGAGATTATCCACCGCCAGAAAAACTTCCGCGCCTCCCCGGAGCCGCTTCGCTGTATACAAATCCCAGATCTGATAGCCCTCGGCCCGGGTCGTCGGCGAGAGCCACCACCGGCTGAAGTATGTCCCGCGCATATCAAAGCGGAGCCCGATCCGCTCATCTCCCCACGAGATTCGCACGACGCCCTGATGCCGATGCCGTTGTGGAAGATAGAGGCCGGTTTGTTTATCGCGCGCATCCAGATAGGTATAAGCGCCCGCGATCCCAAATCCCCACGGCAAGCGCCATTCAGCATCGGCTTCCAGGCCCGAGGTGCGGATGTTCGTAAGATTGCGATAGAGGAAGAGCAGCCGATTGAGCGCCGGACTGAAGCTCGGATCAATGCCAAACTGCGCCATGATCGCTCGCAGTTGCTCCGGCGTCGAAGGACGCCCGAGAAGTTGCGTGTCTATTAAATTCCACACATCGTTGCGAAAGAGGTTCACGGCGAGGCGAAGCCCGCGCCGGTTGTAATCGGTTCCGAGCTGAAATGTCCGCGAGGTTTCCGGTTGCAGGTTCGGGTTCCCGATGACCTGATAAAGGTTCGTGGGATTGAAAAAGCGAAAGTAAAGCTGGCCGAGATCCGGCGCGCGGAAGCCGCGACCGAACGAGGCGCGCACGCGGACGCTCTCGCTCAGCCGAAAGAGGGCGCCGATCCGCGGCACGGCGTGGGAGCCATAGCGAGAATGGGTGTGGTACCTTCCGCCAAGCGCCAGGACCAAACGATCATGAAGCGCCAACCGATCCTGGAGCCAAATATCCGTCATCCTGACCTGCTGCCCCGCGTTGTCGCCGAGCACGCGATTGAAGCCGCGATACTGATCCTGAGACCACTCGATCCCGCCTTGCAAGAACTGATGCCGACCGATCACTTGCTCAAGCGCCGCCTCCCCTCGAGCATATCTTTCGTTGAGGTTCGCCACGCTATCTATTGCGGCAGGCAGCGCGATGACGTCAATCTCCGAACGCTCATCATACCGGGCGAAATAGCCGCGCAGGGTCAGCCGCGTGAGCGGCCCGAGCGATGCCTCGGCCGCGAGCGCATAGTTCTGCATGCTGTCGGCCGCCGCGCTCACCTGTGGCCCTTGCTCGCCGATCGAACGCCCTCTTTCCGTATTGCGATAGGCGTTGCCCAGAAAGCTCAAGGCGAGACGCGGCGTCAGCTCGTATTTGAGCTTGAGGAGCAAATCATTCCTGTGGAATTTTGGACTGGTCGTATCGAACGTCGTCGGAGTCAGATCGTGATCGTTGGCCCGGTGTCGCTCGGCTTCCGCGTACCCGCTGAGCTTGCCCGAAGCGAACCCCATACCGCCACGAACGTCAAGTGTGCCGAAGCTTCCGCCAGAGATGACCAAATTGCCCTCCAGCGGAGATCGAGGCTCGCGGGTGATTAGGTTGATGACCCCTCCAATAGCATCCGAACCATAGAGCGCCGAAGACGCTCCTTTGACTACCTCGATGCGATCGAGTCGTCCGACCGACTGACGATTCAAATTGATGATGCCCGACTTGATGCCGCGCGCGCCCACAAGCGGCAGCCCATCGAGCAAAACGAGGACCTGGCGCGAATCAATCCCTTGAATCTGCTCGCCAGCGACGCCCGAACTGGCTAACCGACCGGTCGGCCGGATGAGAACTCCCGGCAGCTCAGCGAGCACATCGCCGACTCGTTCGTATCCCGTGTCGCGCATCGCCTCCTGAGGGATGACCCAAACGGTGGCTGTAGAACTCTCGCGCAGCTCCTCCTGGCGCGAGCCGGAGACGACAACCACTTGCTCGGAGATCGGCGCGGGCGATAGCACGACTTCCACTGCCAGGTTCTCCCCCGCTGTGACCTGAATGTCTCTGGTCTCGGTCGCAAATCCCGACCGCGCGACTGTCAGGCGATACTCTCCGGGATTGACCGTGAAAATGAACGTTCCCCTGTCATTTGTCAGCGCGCTCAACTCCAGGCCCGAGCGGCGGTCGCGCAGGATACACATCGCGTTGATGATCACCGCTCCTTGAGGATCAGCGACTGTCCCGCGAATGGTCGCCCGCGATCCTTGCGCGCTCGCCGGAAGGGATAATGCGATTGCGAAGAGCAGAGAAATACGCCTCATAGATGCCTCCTTTCTAGAAAGCGTCGCTCGCGCTGAGCGACTCTAAGTCCTGGCCGCGAAGGGAGGCGGTTGCCGTCTCCTTCGCCAGGGCAATTACGGGATCGAAATGGCTTGCTGTGCTCGGGTGGGTTGCCTACAATGAGGACGACCCACCGCGAGCGATCACGGCTGGGTTGGGGCGGACGCGCTCGCCATGGCCCCGAACCGGAAGCGAGCTAGTCCGCCCGGCGCTATTTATGCGGTTCGGGCTCCGCCTTCGCCGCAGGGAGAAAGCGCGTCGCCTGCGCGACGAACAGCCGCGTCAGTTCCTCCCCATCGAAGGGCCAGGCGTACACAATCTTCACCCGGGGATGAGCCTTCCGCGCCTGCTCGACTTTCTGAGCGATCTCAACCTCCGCGTGAGTCCCGCCCCGGATGAGCATCGTCGTCAGCACGACGATGCGGGTCGCTCCTTTCTGGATGGCGCTCGTGATGGCTTCGCCGACATCCATCCCGCAGGATTCGTTGTGCGCGACCTCGACGACGTCAAACCCTCCGACTTGCTTGATGCGAGAAGCCAGCTCGCGCACGGCCGCATCGTAAGGATCGTTCTGCGGCGTGCGCGGCCATCGGCGCATCTCGTGCTCCAGAGCGTGAAGCCGGGCCACCAGCTCAGCCGGAGCTTTCTCCTCGCCGCCAGCCTCCATGACCTGTCCCATCAGACGGCGGAACTCTCGAAGCTTCTCGCGCGGGAAGTCCTTTGCCGGAAGTCCATGTCCAACGATGACAACGGCCACGCGCTCCCTGTCAGCGCCAAAGACGCTAACCGGAGAGAACGTCCCTGAAAACACCATCGAAAGACATGCAACCAAACACGCGACCTGTATTCCATCAAAGCGACGTTGTGACATATTTCCCCTCCTTGAAAGTGTCCCTGAGAACGCAGGCTTCTCGCCCGCCGGATTTGATCGCGCGAGATGCGTGCGCTTTCAGGTTTTTCATCGTTCGTGACGTGCAAAAGCACATTGGTGATTCCATTGTGCGCCCGGATTCGTGGCGCATCAGTTCATCAGTCAATCTGTGCTCACGGGAAGGGCCGGGAGCGAGCGCCTGCAGGATGCTCGATGCCGAGAGCAAACGCTCCTGGTTTTCCTCACTCATGGCGAGCATCCTTTGATGGTTCATCTGACCGGCGGTCTTAACCATCCCCCGCTCAAAACTGGAACCGCAGGCCGCCGTGGACCAGCCGCGGAGGCCCGGGCAAAATTCCCCGCGTTCGATCGGCGATATACAGGCGATCGAAGAGGTTCTTCACCGCGACGAAGAACGTCAAACCGCGCGACTCCACGCGGTAGTTCATCGTCAGGTTCCAGATCGTATAGGCGGGAAGCAAACCCCGCTGGCCATCGGGCGTCGGCGCGATCGTGTTCAAATCGTCGCCGAATTGATCGCTCACGTGAACGGCCTCAAGGAACGCGTCAAATCCCCGCGGATGTGCATATCCGAACTGGAGATTCGCAAGGTGCTTCGGCGCATAGGGGAGGCGATTGCCGCTCACGCTCACAGTACCGAAGCCGGGAATGCTGCTCAGGCGCGTGCCGACGAACTTCGCCGTCGGGACATAGGTGTAGGCGGCGCGGGCATAGACATTGTGCGTCATCCTGAGCAGCGATCCCATGTCCACCCGGCCGGTGAATTCCATTCCTTGATGGAGAGTCTCTCCGGCATTGGTGAAGGTCGCGCCGAGGCCGCCGGCGACGCTCGCCGGGACGATCTGATTCTCGAAATCCATGCGGAAGAAGGTGGCTTCGAGTTTCAAGCCGGAGATGGGCCAGCTTCGCACGCCCACCTCATAGGTCCAGCTCCGCTCGGGATCGAGATCAATCGTTCCCCCCGCGTTGTCAATGATGTCCTCGGTGCGCGGCGGAGCGAATCCGCGATGCGCCCCGCCAAAGATCGTCGTGTGCGACGCTGGAGCGAACGTGATGCCGATGCCCGGGATGACCTCCGTCAGATGCGTGCGCCCGGCGGCGCCCGCCCCGCGATTCGCTAATCGGTTGGTGCGCTCATAGCGCACGTGCTCCAGGCGCAGGCCCGGCGTGATCGTCCATCGGCCGAGCAGAAACCGATGCTGGAGGAATCCCGAATAGGCCTGGTTCTTCCGCTCATTGTCCTCAACGATGATGCCCGTGCGGGCCGTCGGCGCCTGGCCGTTCATCTGTTTGCGATCCTGCCGCTCGAAGTGCGCCCGGAATCCGAACTCGGTCTCGCCCCGGATGCCCAAGATTCGGTCGAAGGCGCGCACGCGCGGTTCGATCCCCCAGGTGTAATATTTGCGCAGCCGCCCCTCGTTGCCGCAGGTCGTCAGCAAGTCCTCCATGCCGCGGCAGCCCGGATCGCCTCGCCGATTCGGGCGCTGACCGGAATTGCTCGACTGTCGCCACCAGTCGCGGAAGAACATCGAGCCGTAGAGGCTCGTCGTGAGCACGACGTCGTTCTTCAGGACATAGGCGTGAGTGACGGACGCCCCGTACCGATCTCCCAGGAAGCGATCGTTGAGGAACGGATTCTGACGCGGGTTGGCGAGGTATTCATCGAGCCGCAGGCCCGAATAGGTCACCTGGGAGTTCTCGCCGTAGTAATTCCCCTTGATCGTCAGGGCGTGCCTGGAGCCGAGCGCCGTGACGATCTTCACGTTCGCATCATTGAGACCCGTGCGCGTGTTCTCGCGCGCGCCTTCGCCTTGCTTGCGCATGTAATCGAAGAGCAATCCGGTGCCCCCCCACGTCCCGCCATAGGTGAGGTGCCCATTGAGGTAATCGCGATTGCCGCCGATGAGCGTCAGAGCGCCGCGTGGTTTCTCGGGGGGATTCGGCGTGATGTAGTTGATGACGCCGCCAATGGTCATCGGGCCGTAGAGGATTTGCCCCGATCCTTTGATGACTTCGATGCTCTCGAACCGATCCACCGGAGGGTGATAGTACGAGGCATTGTCGCCATAGGGGGCATAGGTGAGCGGGATGCCGTCCTCCAGGAGCAGGACTTTCGTCGAGCGCGTGGGATTGAGTCCGCGAATGCCGATATTCGGGCGCAGGCTGAACCCTTCCTCGTCGCGGGCGAACACGCCGGTGACCTTGCGGAGGGCCTCGTTCACGGTGAAGACGCGGCTCGCATCGAGCGCTCGCCGATCCAGAATCTCAACCGATCCGGGAACCCGCGTGAGCACTTCGGGCGTATCCACGATGGAGCTGGCGAGCACGGCCACTTCCTCGACAAGAGGCTGTGTCGAGAGTGCGAATTCGACGTGCGGATGGGCGCCGGATGTGAGCGTGAGATCGCGGGATTGAGTGGCGAAGCCTTCCGCCGAGACCTGAATATGGTAGTGGCCCGGACTGAGCCGCTCGAATCGAAAGGTTCCGGAAGGATCTGTCTGAACCATCCGGTGAACCCCTTTCTCCTGTTCCCAGAGCTGAACGCTGGCTGCCGGGATGACGGCGCCAGCCGGATCGAGCACGCGTCCGCTGATCTCTCCCCAGCGGACCTGAGCCCTGTTCGAGTTGCTTGCCCATATGAAGATGAGGCCGATCAACCACCACCCTCTGCATCTCATTTTCGCGTCCCTCCTCTAAGAAATTGAAAACGGTTTTCAATTCCACTTTATCTCAAACTCGATGGACTGTCAACCCCTTTTGCTCAGACCGGGAACCCTTTATCGTATACCCAGAGCGTGGATATGGCCGTTACTGAGGGCATCCCCGACGATCAAGAGGGTGTGGGGGGCCTCCGCCGGTGAGAGTGCGGCCTGCGCCCTGTGGGGCTCGAGAAAGGGAATTTCCGGCTCATGACGGGAATTCCTCGTCCTCAAAAAAGCCGGGAGCTTTAGCAGAAAAGCGCTCGGAATGAACCTTCCAAAGAGAGGGGATCCTCACGGAAGGCAGACTGCGTGTCCGGAACCGAGGAAAATCTCACCACCGATCGTCACAGATGCACGGAGCAGTGAGACAATCCCCGCACATCCGCGTACACCGCCGTGATTTTCCGAAAAGCTGCGCGTGGTGCGCCAGTGGACAACTGCCGCGACACCCGGAAACCGAGAATGAGAGTCCTCCCGACGGATGGAAAAGTGCCCACCAATCCGCGAGGAGAGATTTCAGGGAAACTAGGCGATTCCCCTTAACCGCCGGACGAGAGTGAAGCTTCCTCTGCCTGATCCGGGGGATCGTATCTCGCGTCGAGTGCGCAGTGGTGATTCGCTCTCGATCCGCGCATCAAGAGAGGTCCCGTTTGATAGCGTCCAGAGCAAGGCCGAGGGCATAATCAACCCGGTCACCATCTCTGATCGCCCCCTGAGCGAAGTCGGGCGCGCCGCCACCGCTTCCTCCAAGCGACAGGCACACGGATCGAAGCAATTCAACCATGTTCACGGGGAGATCCGCTGACCGGGCGAAGATGAGCCGAGCGCCGTTAGGCTCGCACACGCCAAGCAGGACAACGATCTGATTGTGTTTGATGAGAGTGCGAGCGAGCAGGCGAACGTCATCACTTGTTCGATCACGAAAGGTGCGAACCACGAGCCGGATCGCACCGATCATCGAGGCTTCCTGGGTCAGTCGTTCGGCTTCCTCTTCGGCGAGCCGTCGCGTCAGTTCGCGTATCGCCTGAGCGAGTGTCTGTGCTCTTGGAGGAGATGAGCGACCCTGGCGGGAATCTCCTCCCGTCCGGTCGTGAGCAGGGAAGCGACGGCTCTGGCCGCGTCGTTGGCCCGGCGATAGTCGCGCAGGGCACGACCGCCGCAGACGAATTCAACGCGGCACATTCGCTTGGCTCGCTCCCAGCCGCGAACGGCGATCAACCCCACTTCGCCGGTTCGATGCGCGTGAGTGCCTCCACAGGGCGACCAATCGAAATCGGCAATTTCAACGATGCGAGCACATCCGGTCACGGCGGGCTCTTTTCTCAGAGGAAACTGCACGAGTTGTTCCGGCGCCACGATGTGACAACGAACCTCACGATCCTCAAAGACGATTTGCGAGGCCAATTCCTCGGCCCGTCGGATCACGTCTTCGTCCGGCGACTCCAGGGTGAGGTCAATCGTGGACGTCTCCTCGCCGAAATGTACGCTGCGCGTTTCCGCTCCGGCCACCCGCAGGAAAGCTTGCGAGAGAATATGCTGGCCCGTGTGTTGTTGCATGAAGTCGGTCCGTCTCCGGGAATCAACCTCACCGGTGATCTCATCTCCCGGAGTGAATTCGGGTCGGCCATGAACGATATGGAGGATCCGCTCCCCCTGCGAATCCTCAACGACATCAACGACACGAAGCCCGCCGAGAAGACCGACATCATGAGGCTGACCTCCTCCGGTTGGGTAGAACGCCGTGCGATCCAGTACGACGGCGGTTCGATCCCCCATCGTGATGAGATCCTCAACGCGCGCGGTAAATGTGAGCAGTCGCCAATCCGTGTAGTAAAGTCGCTCGGTCATCGGTGGATATGCTAGCGGAATCCAGTCCCCGAAGGAAGGCGCGCTGTCACTCCGCACTTTTCTTGTGTTCCGAACGAGAAGGAACGTGCTGCGCTCCACGACCTGAACACGGGATCCCAACCGCCCGCTGCCTTCGGATGAGTTCTCCTGCCTGAGACGAGAGCATCAAAACTCGAGCCGCAGGCCGAGTTCCAGCGTGCGCGGGCGCCGCGTTGCCCGTGGTTGAAGAAAGACGGAGACGCCATCCCGCGTATCGAGCGGTCCGATGAATCCGGCCATGATGAAATTCGACGTGTTGAAGAGGTTATAGATGTTGATCCAGGGCTGAAGCTCCCACCCGTCGGTCAGACGAAACCGGCGCCCAAACCTCACGTCGCATCGCTTTTGCCCCGGTCCCTGAGCGACATTCCGGCCGAGCGTTCCATTGGTGCCAATCGTCGCAAAAGAGAACTGTCCGGCCATCGCCTGCGATTCGACGATCCGACCAGGCCGAATGAAGCGAATGGGGCCGATGCCGAGGAAGGTCGGGCGGTCCGTTTCGTTATCGTTGAGATTACGATCCTGGCCATTGGTGGTGATGGTAAACGGACGCCCCGACGACAGCGTCACGACTGACGTCAGCTCGATGCCGCCGAGAAATCGCGGCAGCTCAACCGTGCTCGTGACCACGAGACGATGGCGCTCATCAGTTCGACCGAGACCGCGCTCCAGACGGAGGTTGAACTCGTCTTGTGGTGAACTGGTATTGACGTCCACCGTGTCAATGAGCTTGGACAGGGTATACGACGCGCGCAGCGAAAATCCTCGGTGAAAGCGCCGGGTGACGATGACGTTCAATCCGTGATAGGTCGCCTGTCCGTCGGATTGAAGTTGTTCGACCTCGCCCAGTGTTGGGTTTGGTCGGAGAAACCGAACGGCATTCAGGGCGGCCAGAACAGGATCGGTCGTCGTCGCCCCACCGCCCTGGCCGTTCAATCCGAAGATGCGGATGCGACTGGCTCCGCTGCCGACATCGCGGAATCGTTGAGCGCTCAGATCAAAACGGACGAACCGCACGCCGACATCAACAATCTGGCGAGAACTGTTGTCGAAGGCCGTGCCTCCGTCGGGCGCGATGACGACTCCGGGAAACCCAGCGGGAGGGGCGAGCAAAAAGGAGACGAGCCCTCCGGGTGGAGGAATCGGCGCATTGAGATTACGATCCCGCCACAATTTCACCGTGCGGTTGAAGACATAGCTCACTTCGACGGCGAGCCGGGGCGCGATCTCCCGTTCGAGACCAAAACTCGCTTGCAGGCTGTAGGGAATGCGAAGGTTCGGGTTGATGCTCCGCGCCGTCCCGAGCGGGCGAATGAGGTCACGAACGAGAGGATGCGTCGGATCGTTGGGAAAGACCCGGGGAAATCCGCCGATCCGCATCAGTTCCTCGATCGGGCCGGTTGATCCGGGACCGCTGCCGAGATCAATCTCATAGACTCGGGACTGGACGGCGAAGTCCTCATAGGTGCGCAGCAGGACGCGATTGTAGAAGACGCCGAACCCGCCTCGAACGACTGTGCGATGATGGCCCTGTACATCCCAGGCGAAGGCCAGGCGGGGACTGACATTATTGTCGTCGTGGTTGATGAGGGTCTCGCGGTCATAGCGCACGCCGAGGCTGAGGGTGACCGTGGGGTGAATGCGCCATTCATCCTGCGCGAACAGTCCGAGGATGGTGTTCACAAGGGTCCGTTCCGATTGGCCGATGCGCTGGCGATAGCGCGAGGGCGTGCCGGCGACGAACTCGCCGAAGCTGGGAAAGTTGTAAAAGCCGAAGAAGAAACTCTCCTGCCGCGTCGCCGAGCGCAGACGCATGACATCCCCGCCCACTTTGATGGTGTGCCGGTGGATTTGCCACTGGAGCGTTTCCGTCCCCTGCCATCTCCGTTCGGCCCGGGCGTCGGGAAATCCCGACACCCCGGCAATGAATCCACTGGCGAATGGCAGACTCGATCCCCGACTGCTGCCGACGATCACACCCGGTCGCTCCGTCGCGGGACTGTTGCGTGGATCCAGCCGGGAATACTGAAGGCGAAATTGATTGACCGCCCTCTGACCGAGGACGAGCGTATCATGAACGGCATAGCTGGACGAGTTGCGGCGGCGGTCGAGGAGACCTTCGAACAGGGTCGCTCCTTGATCGCGCCCCCGCAGCCGATTCGTCAGCGTCGCATCAAAGCGAAAGGTCAGCGTGTGATCGGCTGACAGCGTATGATCCAGCCGACCGCTCACATACGAATGGCGGCCCGGCGTGTTGACGTCTTCCTCGAACAGAGCCACGGGAACGCCGTCGCGGACAAAAGGCCTTCCGGTCGGAACCTCTCTCAAGGGATAGCGAGGGTTGGCCTGTGGATCAACGGGCAGCAGCGCCACGATCGAATCGGTATCGGGTTCATCGCGCCGTTCGTAGACGCCGAAGAAAAAGAGGCGATTCTTGAGGAGTGGTCCCCCGAGGCGACCGCCGTACTCGCGTCGTTGAAACGGTAGTCGCTTCTGACCGCGAGCATTGCGAAAGAAGCTGTTGGCATTCAGACTCTCGTCCTGAAAGTCGCCAAAGCCCGCGCCGCGAAATTGATTGCCGCCACGACGGGTGAGGAAGTTGATCCGTCCGCCTGAAGCACGTCCGTACTCGGCGGAGAACTGGTTGGTGATGATCTGGACCTCGGCGATGGATTCGAGACTCGGACTCGTTCGCTCTCGCGCCAGGCGGTCGTCGTTGTTATCCAGACCATCAATGGTGATGTTGTTGGAGTAGGCGCGTCCCCCGGAGAGAGAAAAGATGCCCGCTTCCTGGGGCGTCTCCGGCAACGCATCCGCGGTGGCCGGATCCCCCAGATCACGCAGTTCGAACGGTTCCGCCTGCACATTGGCAAAAAGGAAGACGAGGTCGAGCGGATTCCGACCATTGAGGGGGAGACGGGCGATCTCCTGACCGTCGAGAGTCAAACCGACGACCGTGCGGGTGGGATCAATCATCGGAGGATCGGCCTGAAGAACGACGACGGCTTCGGTGACCGGAGCCACGGAGAGCTGAAAATCCCGGCGATAGGTTTGACCGGCCCGCAAAATAATATCGGTGACCTCCTGGGCGGTGAATCCCGGGGCCTCTGCCCGCACGCTATAAGTCCCCGCGTTGACGCTTGTGATCCGATACCACCCGTCTTCTCGTGTCAGCGCCGAGCGACGAGAACCCGTTGTTTTCTCCGTCAACGTGATCATCGCTCCCACGATGACATCGCCGCGAGGATCTCGAACGAATCCCTCGATGGCGGCATGATCGAGGTCATCGGCTCGGACAGATGGGAGGAAGAGGATCATCAACGAAGGAGCGAGAAGAAGCAACGGGACGAAGAGTCTCATACGTTGGACTCCTTTCTCTCTGGTTTATACTGAACGCACGGCAGAACGTGCGATGCCATGTGCTCGGTCAGCCCTCTGGAAGCGGTGAGTGCTGCAGGCCTGCCGGGAGGGAAACTCCCTTTGGCTCTCAGCACTCCTTATTCAAAAGGTCCACCGCAAGGGCCAGAGTATAGGCCAAAACCGCCGGCACTAACAAGCACACGCCGAGGGAATTGGTGGCTTGTCCCAAGAAAAGGTTCCCCGGTTCGGTCAGGGCCGGGCATGATAGCTGCTGCTTGACGTTCAAAAACGGCTGCTGGTAGCTTTGTTTTTGCTTGTGAGGAGAATGGCCATGATACTGATGTGGATGCGCCTGTCACGCTTCGCCCTGTTTGGCTTGGTGATCGCTACGGTTCTTTTTCTCATCCAGTATCGGCTTTATGTGAGAGCGCGGCGACATCTCCAGGCGATGGGGGTGAGTCCTCTGGGGCAACGACGGGTGTTGCTCATCCTTCGCGTCTTGTTGCTGATCATGAACCTCCCCTGGGTGATCGGAATCGGTGGGTCACTCCTGCTGGATTGGTCGCTCTTTTCCTCGTGGGAGAGGTTAGGATCGTGGGCGTCCTATGTGGTCTATCCGTTTGCGGTCTGGCAATACGGCTCGGTGATCGCTTTTGTCGTGCTGGTAGTCCTCGACGTTGTCCGAATGATCTGGCGATGGAGTCGAGCGGCTCTTCGATTCCTCGGTCGGTGGCCAAGGAGCATGGCGGCTGTGCCTCCTCAGCCGGAGGGAGGCGCAGGAACCTCCCCTGAGCAGCTGACTGTCACCGCGTCTTACTCCGCTCCGCACGGGCACGGACAGGGACCGGAGGAACGGCCGTCTGGGCAAGAATCTCGGCTCCTTCTGTCCCGACGGCGGTTCATCCAAACGGCGGGCGTGAGCATCGCCACATTGCCCTACATCGCCTCCGCTTATGGAGCGATTCAAGCCGCCGATCAGTTCGTCATCGAGCGCGTGGATATTCCACTGCCGAATCTGCCGGATGCGCTCGTCGGGTTGACGATTGTTCATCTGACCGACATCCATGTCGGGCCGTTCATGAGCGAAGAGCGATGGCGCGAGTACGTGCGGGTGGTCAATCGGCTGGAACCGGATTTGATCGTCCTCACGGGAGATTATGTGGCATCCTCGGCACGCTCGGCGATTCCCTTTGTGCGGGGGGCGGCGGAGTTGCGCGCGCGGTACGGCGTCTTCGGCAGCCTGGGCAATCACGATCGCTTCACCGAGGCGGTGCCGCTGCTTGTCGAGGGATTTGCCCGACACGGGATGAAGATTCTTTACAACGAGCAGGTGTGGGTGAGAACCCCTGGAGGACGGATCAATCTCATCGGGATTGACTATATCGGGCAATCGGGGCGGGGGTTTGCTCGGGCTCTTCGAGGGCTTCGCCTGGAGGGACCTTCGATCCTATTGTCGCATCAACCGAACGTCTTTCCTCAAGCGGCCGGGCGCGCGATTGATCTCACGCTTGCCGGTCACACGCATGGGGGCCAGATGGTGGCCGATCTCGCCGGGATTCGCCTCTCCCCGGCGCGATTGATCACCCCCTACGTGGCCGGTCTCTACGAACACGGAGGAGCCAAACTCTACGTCAGTCGGGGGCTGGGGACGACGGGGCCCCCCGTCCGTCTCAATGCGCCGCCGGAGATCACCCTCATCAGGCTCGTTCGATGACCGAACTGAAGAACGAATTCAGTTGGTCTGTGAGCCGACATCGCGCCTTTGAAACCTGTCGGCGGCTGTATTTTCTCCACCATTATGCCCACTGGGGCGGCTGGGAGTACGGAGCCGATGAGCAGGCCAAAAAGTGTTATCTCTTCACCAAGATGCACACCCTCGATAGCTGGGCGGGTGACATCATTCACCGCACGATTGCGGCGGCGCTCAAGCGCCTGTGGCAGGGACAATCGCCCAACCTCGATGCGATGAAGCAGCAGGCCATCAAGCACCTCCGCGACGGATGGACGCAGTCCAAAGAGCGGCTCTGGGAGCAAAATCCCAAAAAGTTCGTCAATTTGTTCGAGCATTACTACCGGATCGAGATTTCCCCCGAACGCACGGCGGAGTTGAAAGCGCGCGTCCTGGCCTGCCTGGAGAACTTCTGGAACTCGCCGGTCCTCCGGTTCATTCGCTCGGTTGATCGCAGCGGTTGGAAAGCCATCGAACAGCTCACTCGCTTTCGCCTGGGTGAAATCCCCATCTGGATCAAGATTGATTTCGCGCTCCTCGATCAGGGCCACCTCTTCATCTACGACTGGAAATCGGGAAGGGAAGACGAAGAGGATCGGAAACAGCTCGTATGCTATGCGCTTTATGCCGTTGACCAATGGGGTATCCCTCCCGATCGGATCACCATCGTTCCGTTCTATCTCCGGGAGAATGCGGTCCGCGAGTATACGCTCACAGCCGAGGAGATCATCAACACCAAGGAAGAAATTTTCCAGAGCGCGGCCGAGATGCTCGCCCTGCTCGATGATCCGCGCGAGAATCGCGGACGCATTGAGAATTTCCCCATGACGACCGACCGGCGAAAATGCGAGCGTTGCTTCTTTCAGGAAATTTGTTACGGTGGGCGCTTCCAGCTCGGGCGTATGTGAGGACGCAAGCAGCGGCATGCTCTTTGAGAGGAGTTTTTTCACGCCGGTCATACCCCGAACCCCTCTCGCGGATGGATCGGGGCCGATCCGTCACACGATCCGCGCGCCTCTGGTGGTGAATTTCGGGAGGAGACGTAGCGCGGACTTTCGAGTCCGCGAAAAAGCGCAGGCTGAGAGTCCACGCGACATTTTTCGGAGGGGAGAATGAGCTGCATCGAGATAACAGATGTTCTCCGGTGCATCAACCCAGCCACGGGGGAACTGTTGGGCAACGTCCGTATCACGACGCCGGAGGAAGTACACGATGCCGTCGCCCGGGCCCGTCGGGTCTTTCCGGAATGGGCGCAGTCGAGCTTCGCCGAACGGCGCCGGATCATCCTGAACGTGCGTCAACGAATACTCGGCCAGATCGAGGAAATTGCAACGCTCATCACCATGGAGACGGGCAAGCCGAAGGTGGAAGCGCTCTCCTGTGACATTATCCCGGCGCTGGAAGCGATAACTTTTTTCGCTCGAAAAGCCGAACGGATTCTCAAACCGCAGCGGATCGGCCTGGGCAAATATCATCTTCTCGGGCGCACGTCGTTTCTTCGCTTTCATCCGCTGGGCGTCATCGGCATCATCGCGCCGTGGAATTTTCCCCTGGGCATTCCCCTGAGCCAGATTGTGATGGCGCTGATGGCGGGTAACGTGGTGGTGCTCAAACCGAGCGAGCATACGCCGCTTGTGGGATTTCTCATCGGAGAACTCTTTCGCACCGCCGGACTCCCCGAGGGAGTGCTGACTCTCCTTCAGGGGGATGGTTCGACCGGAGCGGCGCTGGTGGAAGCCGGAGTGGATAAGATCATTTTCACCGGGAGCGTGGCGACGGGGAAGAAGGTCGCGGCGGCTGCCGCTCGCACGCTCACGCCCGTCATTCTGGAACTCGGCGGCAAGGATCCCATGATCGTGCTCAAAGATGCCGACCTGGAGGCGGCTGCTAGCGCCGCCGTCTGGGGAGCTTTCTGCAATTCCGGGCAGGTCTGCGCCTCCGTCGAACGCTGCTATGTTGATGAAACCATCGCCGACCAGTTCATCGCTAAGGTCGTGGAGAAAACGAGGAGGCTCCGACAGGGAAGTCCCGACGATCCGGATGTGGACGTCGGAGCCATGATCAGCGAGGGTCAATTGCGTCTGGTCCAACAGCACGTGGATGAGGCCGTCCGACGCGGGGCTATCGTCCTCTGTGGCGGCGAGCGCAATCGCGCCCGGGAAGGCTTCTTCTATCAACCCACTGTGCTCACCGATGTGGATCTTGAGGCGACCCTGCTTCGGGAGGAGACGTTTGGACCGGTCCTGCCGATCATTCCTTTTCGCACCGAGGAGGAGGCTCTTCGCTGGGCCAATGACAGCCCTTACGGATTGACGGCCAGCATCTGGACGAAAGATATCGAACGGGCCAAGAAACTGGCCGCTCGCATCGAAGCCGGTACCGTCATGATCAACGAATGCACCTACACCTACGCGCTGGCGCAGACTCCCTGGGGCGGGATCAAAAGCAGTGGCATCGGAATCACCCATTCGCCGCTGGGATTGAGGGAGCTTGTTCGTCTCGAACACGTTCACATCAATCGCTTCCCCCGGCTGAAGGATTTCTGGTGGTACGGCTACTCAGAAGAAGTTTACCGGCTGTTCATCGCCCTGGCGCGATACTTCACCTCGCCGTCGCTTATCGAAAAAATCAGGGCGCTTCCCTGGCTCCTTCGAGGGCTCAGGCTGAAGAAGTACTGAATCCTTCCAGACCGGCCCTTTTCCAACGAAGGCGTCTGTGCCGAGAGGTCGCTGGAATTCGGCATGAGGGACGATCACCGATGGCTGCATCATCCACTCACGCACTCGGCTCCTCCGGGACAATAATAGCGGCCTGGACGTGGTATCAGACGAAGACGGTGAACACTTCATTGGCCAGGATGAGCCCCTTCCGCGTCAGTTTCAATTGCCCGCCCTCCCACTCGATCAGGCCGTGTTCCCTCAAGCTTTCGAGATCGGGACCGTAGCGGGTCAGGACATCCACACCATATCGCTGAGAAAAATCCGACAGGTTGATTCCCTCTCGCCGCCGCAATCCGAGAAAGAGAGCCTCGCGGGCGCGCTCTTCGGGAGTGAGGGGAATGACCCCCGCGCGAGCGATCCCCTGCGTTCGCATTGCTCCAATATAGGCCGTCGGCGTCGGAATATTCCACCATCGGCGGGTCAGATCGTAAGAGTGGGCGCTGCAGCCAAATCCGAGATAGGGTTGGTCAGACCAGTATTTCAGATTGTGTCGCGACTGATGTCCCGGCCGGCAGAAGTTGGAGATCTCATAATGCTCATAGCCTTCGGCCGTCGCTCGATCCACGAAGGCGTAATAGAAGGCCGCCATGAGATCCTCATCGGGGGGAGGGAGAACGTTTTTGCGAATGAGAGTCGCCAATGCCGTCTCCTCATGTACGTCGAGCAGATACATCGAGACATGCGGCGGATGCAGAGCGAAAAGCGCATCCATTGTGCGCTGCCATCGGTCCATCGTCTGGTGCGGGAGTCCGGCGATCACATCGAGGTTGATATTTTCGATTCCCGCGTCGCGCAGAACGTCCACCGACCGATGAACCTCCTCCACCGTGTGAATCCGACCGAGCATCTTCAACTCCTCGTCATGAAACGATTGAGCGCCCACGCTCACGCGATTGACTCCGGCGGAGGCATATCGGCGAACTTTCTCTCGCGTCAGCGTTCCGGGGTTCGCTTCCAGAGTGATTTCCATCGGCTCGCGGAGGGCGAAACACCGGCGCACCGTATCGAGAATCTCTTCGATGTCCTCGCCCCTGAGGACCGATGGCGTGCCCCCGCCGAAATAAATCGTGTCGGCCACAAGACCGGAGAGCGCGTCATCTTCTCCCGCCCGGAGAATCTCCTGCTGCAGGGCCGCAAGATAATCGGCGATGAGCGACGGGGAGTAGACGCCGGAATCGAAGTCGCAATAGATGCATTTGTAGTGGCAAAACGGAATGTGAATGTAGATGCCCCACATCATCGCGAGTTCCGAGCCTGTAGTATAGCACGAACCGTTCCCGGAGGGCCTTCCGGCTTGAGAAAAAACAGACGAACTCACTTCCGCAAGCACAATTAAATGTCGGGGGTGAAGCCCACGTCCTCCACGCGAATGGAAGCAGAGGGTCGCACGGTCTCAACGAGCCTTGCTCAAAGGTCGGTCCTGGAGCTTGACTGTTCTTTTCACGAATCGTAGACTCGACCGCTCTCGAAAAAGAACATCGAGCGGAGGTGAGCTATGAGGAGAACGATCGTTATAAGTACCGTGATCGCCCTCTCGGGTCTGCTGACGTTCCGGATCCTGGCTCAAAGCCAGGTGGTCACTCTGAAGGGGCAGGTTGTGTGCTCGTCCTGTTGGTTTGAAGCGGATCGCAAGACAAAACCTTACGGCAGTGAAGCCGACATTCAATGCGCCACTGCGTGCAGCAAACGGGGTGTTCCTACAGCACTGGCCGTGACCGATGAGAACGGGACGACGCTCTATCTGCTCGAATACGGAAAGCTGCAGAAAACCGAGAAAGGATGGCTCGCCTATATCGGAAAGAAGGTAGAGGCCAAGGGAACTGTTCGTGAACAGGAAGGCAAGCGGTATCTGAAGGTGGACGCGCTCACCGTCATCCCGTCGTCGTAAAGACATGTACAACGAGTGAGGGGAATCCTCCGCTTGCGTGGCGGCAGCCCGAAGGGGGCCCGATCTCTAGCGGCCGCCGCAAGCTCCGGCCCGCGCGGGAAGAAAAATGTTTCGCCTGCACACGACGGGCGCAGCTCTCTCGTGTTGCCACGCACGTGGGCCCCGCCTGAGGGGTCTCACGAATCTTTTTGACGGGAGGCCGATCCGAGCCGTTCTGTCGTCAGGACCGGCAGGCGGGGGATCACGGCGTCGCCTCTGTGGAGGGGATCCACGTCCTCCGTCCCCTCAGGTCATTACAAGATTCCGGGTTGATTTCCTGTGACCGGGTAAGTCAGACTGTCGTACTCCTACACGACGATTAACATCGGGAAAGGGAGTCGCCTATGAAAATGAGAATACGGTTTGCACTCGGAGTGGTGTGTCTTGTACACCTCGTGGTGGTCTCGGCGGGAGCATGGGCTCAGGCGCCATCGCCTCCGCCGCCGCAACCGATCATCAATCAATCCGATCATCCCCTGCTGAAGAATTTCCGCTGGCGATCCATCGGACCGGCCAGCATGGGAGGTCGCATTGACGACATCGCTGTGGTCGAGAGCGATCCCTCGATCATCTATGTGGGCTTCGCCACAAGCGGTGTGTGGAAAACGGTCAACAACGGCACAACCTGGGAGCCTATTTTCGATACGTATTCGAGCGCGTCCATCGGAGACCTCGCTCTCTGCCCGTCGGACCCGAACATCGTGTGGGTGGGAACGGGCGAGCCGAATAATCGGCAAAGCTCCTCCTTCGGCGATGGCATTTACAAATCCACCGATGGCGGAAAGACCTTCACCCACATGGGACTGCGGGAGACTCAAACGATTGCGCGCATCGTGGTGGACCCGAAGGATTGTAACACCGTTTATGTCGCCGCGCTCGGCCATCTGTTCGGCCCCAATCCGGAGCGGGGGATCTACAAAACAACCGATGGAGGCAAGACGTGGACGCTGGTGAAGTTCATTGATGAGGACACGGGCTTCACCGACATTGTGATGGATCCGGTGGATAACAAGACGCTCTATGCGGCCTCCTATCAGCGGCGTCGGACGCCGTGGGGATTCAACGGAGGGGGGCCGGGCAGCGGGATCTGGAAAACGACCGATGCCGGGAAGACCTGGACGCGACTGACGGGCAACGGCCTGCCGTCGGGGATTCTCGGTCGCATCGGATTAGATGTCTCTCGCTCGAACCCCAACATCGTCTATGCGCAGATCGAAGTCGGGCCGAGTCCGGGAACGGGCAGTGGAGTGGGCGGCCCGGGCGGAGGGGGCGGCCCGGGCGGCCAGCAGGCACAGCAGCCGCCGCGTCCTCCGGATCCCACCCGCAGCGGCATCTGGCGCTCGGACGATAAAGGGAAAACCTGGCGGATCGTCAGCAATCAGAACAACCGCCCCATGTACTACAGCCAGATTCGCGTTGATCCCAACAACCCCGATATTGTCTACACCGGCGGCGCTCCGTTCTTCAAATCCACCGATGGAGGCAAGACTTTTCAGGTCGTTCAAGGACTGCCGCACAGCGATCATCACGCCATCTGGATCAACCCGCGCAACAGCAATCACCTCCTCGTTGGAAGCGACGGGGGACTCGCCGTCAGTTACGATCAGGGGGCGACCTGGGAGCACCTCAACACGATTCCGGCGGCCCAGTTCTATGCCATTGCTGTGGACATGCGCAAGCCCTATTACGTGTGCGGCGGGTTGCAGGACAATGGGAGCTGGTGTGGTCCGAGCGCGACGCGCAATCCGGCGGGCATCACTAATGCCGATTGGTATCGCATCGGTGGAGGCGATGGCTTCTACGTGCAGATTGATCCGACCGACTACACCACCATCTACGTCGAGTCGCAAAACGGTAACATGAATCGCCTCGATCTGAAGACGGGGCGAACGGTCAACATTCGACCCCGGTCGGCACGTCCTCCTCAGCAGCCGCGCGGTGCGGGACAATCGGCGCAGGGTGAATCCGGGTCGAACCAGCCCTCACCGGCTCAGGGATTCGGCCAGTTCCAGCCGGCGACCAGCAATATCGTTCCTCCCCCGCCACCGGGCGAGCAGTATCGCTTCAACTGGAGCACGCCGATTCATCTCTCTCCGCATAATCCGCGCACGGTCTACGTTGGAGCCAACAAGCTGTTCAAGTCCGTTGACCGTGGAGAGACCTGGACGGCCAGCCCCGATCTCACCAAGAAGATTGATCGCAACACGCTACCCATCATGGGCGTTCCGGGCGACCAACCGATGCCTTCCAAGCACGATGGCACGCTCAATTACGGCAACATTACCACCATCGCCGAATCGCCCGTCCTTCCCGGCGTCCTCTGGGTGGGAACGGATGACGGCAACATTCAATTGAGCCGCGACGGCGGGGTGACCTGGACCAATGTTGCCGAGACGCTTCCCCCGGCGTTGCAGACGTATCAGATCTCTCGCGTGGAACCCTCGCATTTCGATGCGGCCACCTGTTATGTCAGCATTGATGGACATCGGAGCGACGACCTCAAACCCTACGTCTTCGTCACCCGCGACTTCGGCAAGACCTGGACCTCAATCTCCAGTAATCTTCCGATGGGAAATGTCAATGTCATCCGCGAAGATCCGAAGAACAAGAATCTCCTCTACGTGGGAACGGAATTCGGTTTCTACATCTCGCTCAACGGGGGAGCCGAGTGGCATCGGTTCATGAACGGGATGCCGACGGTGCGGGTGGATGACATTCTCGTCCATCCGCGTGACAATGACCTCATTGCCGGCACGCATGGGCGAGGCATTTACATCATGGATGACATCACCCCGCTGCAACAGTTGAGCGATGCTGTCATCGCGAGCGACGTCCATCTGTTCGCCGTGCGACCGGGAACGCAATGGGTCCAGGATGTCACGCTCAGCCGCTACATGGGCGGAGCGAAGCACTTCCGGGGAGCCAATCCCCCGCCGGGGACGGCCATCAGCTACTATCTGAAAGCGCCGGCCTCGGGAGAGGTCAAGATCACCATCACCGACATCACCGGCAAAGTCGTGCGCACGCTCACCGGCAGTAAGGATCCGGGGGTGAATAGCGTTCAGTGGAACCTGCGCGGTGAGCCACCGCCACG
The DNA here is from genome assembly GCA_035573895.1 of Blastocatellia bacterium. Lineage (NCBI taxonomy): Bacteria > Pseudomonadati > Acidobacteriota > Blastocatellia > Blastocatellia bacterium. The sequence continues at coordinate 44,353 of DATLZR010000173.1, forward strand.
CCCGGCAGGGGCTCCGCCCCAGGGATTTGGTGGTGGTGGAGGCGGCGGGGGATTTGGTGGTTTCGCTCAGGGTCAACCCGTCGCTCCCGGAGTCTATCTGGTTAAACTCTCGGTGGATGGGAAGGAACTGACCACCACCGTCGTTGTGGAAGAAGACCCCGGACCGATTCGGTAGCCCAGTGGCGCGCGGTTGACCTTCCCGGCTCGACCGCGGATCATCGAGAGAAGCCTGCTCGGGAATATTCCCCTCAGCGCTCGACATCCGGTCGGGCGCTGGGGGTTTTTGACAGCGCGTCTCCCAGTCGCGTCAGCGTCACAAACTTGGCGTCCTTAATCGGCGGGACAGACCGAATGGCCCGAAGCAGATCCTCGCTCAAAGGGGAATCAACCGTGAGGATTCCGATCGCTTCGCCATCGCTGCGAGCGAGAGCGAAATTGCCGATGTTCACCCGGGCATCTCCGAGGATCGTTCCGATCCGCCCGATGACGCCGGGGACATCCTCGTTTCGCACTACCAACATGTAGGGAGCGAGGGGGATCTCCACATCAACTCCATCCATCGAGACCAACCGCAGGCTTCCCTGATGAAGAACGGTTCCCTCGACCCAATCGGTATGGCCTTGCCCATCGCGCAGTTGAACACTGATGAGATTGGAGTAGCTGCGCGGTCGCGTGCTCCGCGTCTCGATGACTTCGATCTGTCGCTCGCCGGCTTTCGCCCGCGCGTTGATGAGATTGACCTCTTCGCCCAGGGTATGACTCAACACGCCGCACACGACGGCGCTGGAAATCGGATCAACGGTGAGATGAGTCAGCTCACCGTAGTAGCGGATACCGATCTCGCTCACCCGGACGCGCCCGACCTGAGCGATGAACGAGCCGAGCGTTTCTCCCAGCAGGAGGAAAATGCGGAGGCGCTGAAATTCCTCTCTCGTGATGGCGGGGAAATTGACCGCCGTCGTGATGACGCCCGAGCGCAGGTACTCCCGTACAGACATGGCGATGTCAATACCGACCTGCTCCTGGGCCTCGACGGTCGAAGCGGCAACATGCGGCGTCGCCACCACGCGGGGATGCTTCACCAGTTCCCACCGGGTCGGAGGCTCCTCGACAAAAACATCGAGCCCGGCTCCGGCGATCTTGCCCGAATTCAGGCCGTCGAGCACGGCCGCTTCGTCCACCAGCTCACCGCGTGCGCAGTTGATGAGGATGACGCCGTCTTTCATCCGGGCGATCGCTTCCCGACCGATCATCCCCTGCGTCGTTCGGGTCAGCGCGGCGTGGAGCGACACAATATCCGATCGAGCATACAGCTCATCGAGGTCCACCAGCGCGACATCGAGATCGCGCGCGACACGTTCGGAGATGAAGGGATCGTGAGCGATCACCTGCATTCCAAAAGCCCGGGCCCGGCGCGCTACTTCCTGCCCGATTTTTCCCAGTCCGATGAGGCCGAGCACCTTTCCCTTCAGCTCGTTTCCGGTGAATCGCTTTTTCTCCCACTCCCCGCGCTTGAGCGAAGCGTCGGCTTCAACGATGTGACGCATCAGGCAGAGCATCAATCCGAAGGTATGTTCGGCCACGCTGACGCTGTTTCCTCCCGGCGTGTTCATCACCAGGATCCCTCGACGGGTGGCGGCGTCAACGTCAATGTTATCCACCCCAGCTCCCGCCCGACCGATCACCTTGAGGCGCGAAGCCACTTCGATCACCGAAGCCGATACCTGCGTTCGACTGCGAACGATGAGTGCATCATAGCCGCCGATGATCGCTCGAAGCTCTGAGAAGGAGATGGTCGGCCTCACGTCAACGGTCCATCCTTCGGCTCGAAGCAGATCAACGCCGGCCTGCGCAATCTGATCGGCGATCAAAATCTTCATGACCTTTGGGTTTTATCCGAGAGTCAGTGCATCTGTCAATCGGACGCTCGGCTTCTTTACGGCAGTTGCTGATCCTTCTCCCAATGGTGCTCGCAGGAGAGGGCCTCTCTTTTCGAGTGCGCCGACGAAAGCTCGGCGGTGGAGCACTTCGATCCCCTCCGAAAATCTCCCGGGAGTGCGGGCCTCTGGCCTGCCAGATACGCCTTCTCCAAGCGCCCCATCGTTCGTGACGTGCGTGAGTACATGAATGATTCCCCCGAGGTACGAAACAGCATTGTGGTCGTCCTTTGAGCGTTATTGCTCGACGGAAGCGAGAATCCGACCTCCCGCTATGCTCGCGGCGGGAGCGTCTTGAGGGCCGCATCCGGACTGTCGGGCGTGGCGCATCACGATGACGTCGCCGGTCGCACGTTCTCTTCAGCAGGTGAATTCAAGGTCACCGAGTATGACGTTCCCACACCGAATTCCCCGCCTCAGGATCCGGCGGTGGATGCCACCCCACATCGGGAGGGCAACCGAGATGAACGCCAACAGGATCGGGCGGTTCGATCCGGCCACCGCCGAGTTCAGAGAATATCCCATCCCCGCACCCGATTCGGGAACCGCATGGGTTGGTCGCTGACCGTGGGGGGAATATCTGGTTCACCGAAAACTTCGTGGGAAAAATCGGAAAGCGGAATCCTAAAACGAGTGAGATCGTCGAATACCCGTTGCCGGATCCGGCGGCTCGTGATCTTCGCGCACCGATTTTCAACCCCAAAGGGAATCCTCTGGTTCACCCTCAAGCAGGCGAATCGCATCGGCCAGCTCGATCCCGCGACGGGTCAGATCACCCTCAATACGGTTTCCCACGCCGCGCTCTCGACCCTATGGGCTCATGATTGACTCCAAGGGAAATCCCTGGTTCTGCGAGTTCGGGACACATAAGCTCGCCCGCGTCAATCCGGCAACGGGAGAGATCACGGAGTTCACCTTGCCCCGCGCCGATGCGCGTCCCCACCGCATCGCCATCGCGTCCGACGATGCCGTCTGGTACACGGATTTTCAGGGCGGACGGCTCGGCCGCTTCGATCCCGTCACCTCTCAAGCCAGGGAGTGACCCTCGCCATCGGGGCCGACGTCCTGGCCCTATGGGATTTGCGTCGGATCAGAGGGACATCATCTGATATGACGAATTCGGAGCCAGCAAAATGATGTGATTCAGCCCCAGGACCGAATTTTTTCACCCCCACTCCCATCCCGACCCCCGGCACGGCCGTGTGCCACCTGTGGTTGATTCCCGAGGCCGAATCTGGTGGGCTCGAAGCGGAACGTCCAGTAAGATCGGGAACGTGGCTTTTTTTGAAACCGATGGGCCGATCAGTTCGTCTTTTGCCAGTGAGCGAGAGAAGGGCTGATGGCACGCATCAGCCTCGGCGGAAAAAATGAGAAGCGCCGCCAGAAGCGGGCGCGATTTTCAACAGCGACACGGGGCGAGAAAGGAGTGGCAGTCGTGATGAACAACAAGAGAATGCGGTATCAGAGGAGAGAAGGAGCGACATGGCATCGCGGTATAGCCAAACGGGCGTGCCGTGTCCTTTGCTGGGTACTCCTCGCGGCGATGATGGGGACGCCGATGAGCACCTGGGCGCAAGGGACTCGCTCTTCGGTCGAGTTGCACGGGCAGGTCGTTGATCAGCAGGGGGCTTTGATCGTCGGAGCGACTGTTCATCTGACCGACGCGCAGGGTCACCGGATCACAGTCACGACCGATAGTCGGGGCCAGTTTCGCTTCCCCAATCTCACGCCGGGTCGCTATGACCTGATCGTCACGGCGGAAGGATTTGAGGCTTTTCACCAGGCCGATACCCTCATTGAGGCGGGACCCTCGGGAACTGTTGTTCGCTTCGGTCCGGAGGCGGCTGTGCAGCCCTATCCTTTGGTGATCACCCTCTCGGTGATCATTAAGGAACAGATCGAAGTGACCAACGAGACCCAGATCTCGGTCGAACCCGACAGCAATATGTCCGCTGTTGTGATCAAAGGCGAAGACCTGGAAGCCTTACCCGACGATCCCGAACAACTGGCCGAGGTCTTGCGCGAGATGGCCGGTCCGGGTGCGGGGCCGGGAGGGGCTCAGTTCTTCGTCAACGGCTTTCGCGAGCAGGGGCGCATTCCTCCCCGCGATGCCATTCGGGAGATCCGCATCAATTCCAATCCCTTCTCGGCGGAGTTTCGTGAGCCGGGACGCGGACGAATCGAGATCCTCACCCGACCGGGAACGAATCAGTTTCGCGCGGGCGGTTTCTTCAACTTCAACGACGAAGCGCTCAACGCCCGCAATGCCTTCGCCCCCGTGCGAGCGCCGCTTCAGGTGCGTCGCTATGGAGGGACGCTGAGCGGGCCTCTGCTGCGTCGGCGCTCGTCCTTTTTCGCTGACGTGCAGCGTCGGGAGATTGACGAGAACGAAACCGTCAGCGCCACGGTACTCGACCCGATCACGCTCTTGCCGACACCGTTTGCGACCGTCGTTCAAACGCCGCAGCGCATGACCGATTTCAACCTGCGCACGGAGTGGCAACTGGCGAAGTCCCACACCATGGGCGTCAGTTACCGATACGGGATCAATACGTGGGAAAATCAAGGTGTCGGTGGATTCAATCTTCCCGAACGTGCCGCCACCAGCGAGGACCGCGAACACACGCTCCGCTTCTCCCTGACCTCGTATTTTCATCAGCGCATGGTCAATGAATTGCGACTTCAGCTCGAACGAGAACGATCCGGCAGCCGGGCTCTCTCGGACAAGCCCGCCATCATTGTCCTCGATGCCTTCAGCGGCGGAGGCAATCAGGGCTCGCTTTTCAGCCGTCGCTCCAGCGATGACCTGGAGATGACCAACAATCTCTCCATTGCACATCGTCGTCACACGCTCAAGATGGGCGTTCGAGTAGAAGCCTCACACCTGGTGGAGGAGAGCCGCTCGAATTTTGGCGGGACGTTCACCTTCTCCAGCCTCGACCAGTATCGGGATGTGCTCCTCGGTGTTCCGGGAGCGCGACCGTCACAATTTTCCATCAACCGGGGCGATCCGCTGGCGGGGCTCACGCTGTGGGAATTCGCCTGGTTCATTCAGGACGACTGGCGCGTGCGCTCGAATCTGACGCTCTCGCTGGGAGTGCGGCACGAGTTTCAGACCTGGCTCCGCGATAAAGTCAATTTCGCACCGCGCATCGGCTTTGCCTGGTCGCCGCGCAACAGTCGCACGACGGTTGTGCGCGGGGGGGCCGGTCTCTTTTATGATGCGCTGGGACAGGGACTTGTCCTCTCGACGATCCGTCTGGATGGGCAGCGCCAGCAGCAACTCATCATTCTCAATCCGGGCTTCCCCGATCCCTTCAGCGGCAACGGGGAGCAGCTCATTCGTCCAACGAGCCTGCGCACGCTGGCTGCCGACCTGAATGCCCCTTATACGCTTCAGGCTACTGTCGAGCTTGACCGTCAACTTCCGCGCGGTTTTGTCTTGAGCACCGGGTATACGTGGATTCGGGGCGTGCATCTCTACCGCAGCCGCAACATCAATGCTCCCCTGCCGGGAAGCCTCCTTCGCCCGATCCCCGAGAAGGAAGCCATCCTGCAATACGAGTCAACGGCTAATTCAAAACGACATGAGCTGAGAGTGGGAGTGCGACGACAGATTAGTCGCACGTTCACCGTCTTTGGAAATTACGTCCTGTCCTGGAACCGCAACGATGCCGATGGTTCCGGCTCCACTCCGGCCAATCAGTACGACCTCCGAAGCGAATGGGGCCGCGCCTCCTTCGACTCTCGTCATCAGATCTTCGTGGGCGGATTCATCAATCTGCCCTGGAAGTGGCGCGTCTCCCCGCTGATCACCTTCCGGTCGAGCCGACCGTTTAACATCACCACGGGCCGTGACAATAACTTCGATACGCTGTTTTCTGACCGACCGTCACTGGTGGATCCGTCCATGCCTGGAGCTGTGGTCACTCCCTTCGGCGCCTTCAATCCGAATCCTCAGCCGGGAGAGAAGATCATCCCACGCAACTTCGGCATCGGACCGAACTTCAAGAACGTGAGCATGGAAATCAGCCGCACATTTGGCTTCGGCCAGCCGCGTGGACGAACCCCCTCTCCCCAACTGGGTCAGCAAGGACCGATGCCACCGCAGGGGCCGGCGGGTCAAGTGTCGTCTCCGGGAGGACAACCCGGTGAATTCGGTAGGCGTGGAGGATTCCCTCAAGGGCCTCCGGGTGGGGGTCCTGGTCGTGGCGGTGGAGGATTCGGTGGTGGCCAGGGCCGTCCGGGTGGCGGTCCCGGAGGTGGTTTCGGTGGCGGTGGATTTGAAGGGTTCGGCGGAGGCGAATACCGCTATAGCTTCACGCTCTCGGTGCGATTCAACAATCTCTTCAACATGGTCAACTTCACCAACTACAGCGGCGTGCTCACATCGCCTTTCTTCGGCCGCGCCAATTCGGCCATGCCGGCTCGGCGCATTGAACTGGCCCTGAGGTTTAATTTCTGATCTGTCGCCACAGATGGAGGCGTTCCTCCTACACCAAAAAACTCTGTTGCTCGTGCCGGTCATTCGATGAGAGCGCTGTTCCAGGCGCTCTCATCCCTTTTCCCCACGTAACTCCCCGGTCAGTGGTGACGGATTACCGGGAGACCAATTGTGCAGGAAGACCGTGCTGCAAAAATAACCTCAGGAGTTACCCCGTCAGCAATTCCCGCTGAAGAACAAGGAGAGAAGGTCACACCTCCGGGAGAAAATATCTTCCGCACAAAAAGGGGACCGGAGATTGATAAAAGAGACAGGGATGATGTCGGCTTAAGGGAAGAACCAGGTCATCTCTTCCGCGAGGAACTGGTTGAGCTGGTATCGCATTGGTTCCAGGAAGCGGAAGATGAGCGAGCCAGAGGCAAGGGGCAAGCAGCCGTCGTCCGACGTGAGTGGAGCGGCGATGATCTCCTTTCCCCCTCCGTCGCTGCTCGCGTTTGAGCGAGTGATGGAGCGACGAGGACGCCTCTCTGCCGGTTAGTCCCGGACAATGCC
>DATLZR010000174.1 GCA_035573895.1 Blastocatellia bacterium
GCGGGCATCTGTGCCCGAGCCACTGCTGAGAGCATCGGGCACAGATGGGCTGAATCGCCGATCGGATCAGCGCCGCTGTCGTTTTGCCCGTGTCTTTCTCATGGTTTTCAGGCATGGGCTGAGCGATGGGAGCCGTCCGGGAAAATCGCTCGGCACTGATCCTCCATCGTGCTTCATCTTCCGGTCCCCTGAGGAGCACCGGGATGTGACCTCACCGGCGGATGCTCCACCGCCGATGTCCTGCGAGAAAAATGCGAGTGTGGCCCCGCCGCGAGCAGATGCCACACTCGGCTTTTTATACGGAGCCGCGCCCCGGCCGGGTTACCAGGTAATATGGGCGCGAATCTGAATGTTGCGCGGTCCGACGAGCGTTCCGGCCGTCTGTCCGAAGCTCGTCGAGTCAATGCTGAGAGTCCCGCCGAGCGATCCCACGTTCAGCACGGGATGATTGAAGGCATTGGTGGCCTCGAACTGCAGGCTGAGTTTGAGCCGTTCTTTGAGCGGGATCTCCTTGAGCAGCGCCAGATCGTTGACCACCAGCGGCGTCCCGTAGAGATAGATGAACTGCCCAAACTGACCGGGCGTGGTGGGGAAGTCGAAGAACTGCGGATTGGCGCGTCCATCGGGCCCCACCAGAGCCGGATCCACATGGTAGGCGTTGCGGTTGGGACCCGGGCTGAACTGACGAATCTTCTTTTGCAGCTCGCTCAGGCTGATATTCTTGAGGATGATGCCCGAGTCGGCCAGATTGTTGAACGTGCTGCGCCCGCTGACGAGCCGGAAGACGCGCCCCGAGTTGAGGCGCGTAATCCCCGAGAGCGTCCAGCCTCCAATAATGCGGTCAACCACGCCGTTGACGCCGGAGGCGAAGCGGCGTCCGCGTCCGAAGGGCAACTCGTAGGTCCAGAAGGCCGTGAAGGTGTGGCGCAGGTCAAACGGCGAAGGGGCTTTGTTGAGGTTGCGATTGCGCAACGTCCAGTAGTCCTCCGAGTTGTCCGAATCGGGAACGCCGAAGTAATCGCCGAGCGCCTTGCTCCAGGTGTAGTTGGCATTGAGCGTGAGCCCACTGCTGAAGGAACGACGCAGCTCGATCTGAAGCCCGTGATAGGTTGACCACTGGTTGTCGTCCACCAGTCGCGTGTTGGTGACGAAGGGATTGGCGCGGAAGAGATTGATGGGATAAGGTCCCGGCGCGTTGAATCCAAGTGCCGCGCAGGGGGCAAACGCGCTGCCAACCAGGCGACAGAAGTAGATATTGTTTGTGGCCAGCGTATTGGCCAGTGCTCCCGCTGCCCCCTGGCGAAGTTGGTTGATGAATGTGCCATTGGCGAATCCCGATCCGGCGGGCAGCGCCGGTTGCGAGCCACGCGCCCCAAAAGCGGCTTCAAACAGCGGCAGCGGAACCTGCCCCGGCAACCCCTGATTGTCGAAGCGATTCCCCCGGCCCTGAGCGATGCTGATGGCGAGATTGTTCTGCGCGTTGATGAACTCCCGCAGGAAACCGCTCTCGAAGATGTTGGTCTCGGCCAGCGAGTAGGTCCGCCAGATATGCGTGGATTTGTTCCCCACATAGCGCGCTTCCAGGACGGTGCTCGGAGCGATCTCGCGCTGAATCGAAAGCGTCCAGCTCTGGACGTAGGGCGTGTGCATGAACGGTTTGAACGCAGCGATGCCGCTGACGAAGGTGAAGAGCGATTGGGACATGGGGAAGCTGAACGACGGAGGATTGACCGAGAATGGGAGACTCGTGTTGAGGACGGAATTGAGCAACAGGCCTCCGGGCGAAAATCCCGGCATGCCCGGCTGATAGACGAAACTCTGCGTCAGACCCGGGTTGTTGCCCAGGCTGAACTGGAGCATGTTCATCCCCTCGTCGTAGTAGTTGATCCCGTAGCCCCCGCGAATGACCGTCTTCCGCCCGCTGCCAAACAGCGCGCGGAGGATGCCGCGTTCTATGGAGGGATTCCAGGCGAAGCCGAAGTTCGGCGCCGGATTGACCTTGTCGGATTTGTAGGGCACGGCCCGCTGAAAGAGCTGGGGATCTTGCACGCCATCGAGCACGCCCGGTCGAAAGAGCTGGCGCGAGGGTCCCAGCAGATGCTCGAAGCCCGGATCGGTGTAAATCCCGTTGGTGTTGCGATGGGTGCCGGAAATCTCCCAGCGGAGGCCGTAATTGAGCGTCAGGCTCGGTGAGACGCGATAGGAATCCTGGAAGTACACCCCTCCGGTCGAATACGCCTGGCGGCGAATGACTGGAGCGAAGTCCCGATACTGTTTCGTCTTCTCGTCAACGTTGCGGCTCCCGCTGACGCTGCTCAGCCGTCCGGTGAGCAACGCATAGAGCGCCCACGCCGTGCTCAGATCGGAACTGCGAATGCGCGGCAGATTGGAGCCGCTCAGCACAGCCGTCACCGGATCGGCGGCCACCACGCCCAGATTGTAGGAGGGGATACCGGCGAACCCGTAGGCCGTCTCATACATGCTCGTGTAGAGATAGGACATGCCGAAGGTGAACGTATGCTTGTTGCGAACCCAGCTCACCGTATCCGAGATGCTCCAGACGGGATTGTTGCGGGGGAACGGGAGCCCGGTGGGAATGGGATGAGTGATGAGCGGCAGACCCAAGCGCGGGATGCCCTGATCGCGCCAGACAAACGGCGTGGCGTGGTTGTTGAAGTTTTCCAGATTCGACTGCACGCCAAAGGTGAAGGTGTTGAGGATGTTCGGCGTGATATTCCAATCGAGCACGTTCGAGGCGACATACGTCGTCACATTCGACTCATTGGCCCACAGCAACCGATTCTCCTTATCCGCCAATCCGGGATAGAGGGGCTCCCCGTCGAATTGTTGATGACGCAGATTCCAACTCCCATGCCAGGCCAGCGTGGGCGTGATCTGAAAGTCCAGTCGCGCCGTGGGGTAATAGGCTCCGGAGTAATCTTCCTGCCGCCACTGAAGCGTCACCTGATTCAGGTTGGTCGTGCTCGGCAGAAGAGTGCCTTTCGAGACGGTGCTATTGATGAGGTCGAGAATCCGTTGAATCGTCGGATCAATGCGACCGGGATATCCGGCCCGTTCGGCAATCTCCAGGAGGTTGACGCTATAGACCTGATTGTCGGTGCCGATGTACTTGAAGATTCCCCGCTGCGCCTCCGGCGTGAGGATCGCTTGCGAGGCGATGAATGTGGAGGGGACAGGATTGGCCTCGAAGTTGACGAAGAAGTAGAGTCGCTTCCGGGTGAACGGAAGCGGAATGTAGCCGCCGAGATTGCCGCCGAAATCGTTGTTGCGGACTTTGGACTTGGGCAGACCACGCGCGTTGTTGAAAAACGAGTTGGCGTTGAGGGCATCGTTCTCGATCTGGTGGAAGATCTTGCCGTGAAATTCGTTGGTGCCCCGTTTGGTGGTGAAGCGAATGGTCATGGCGCCTCCGGCCGCCGCATCCGCTCCCAGGCCGGTCGTCGAGATGGAGACTTCTTCGATCGCGTCGAGTCGCGTCGGAGCGAAGCCGAAGAAGCTGGTGCCGCCACTCTTCCACCGCTGGGAGTTGTTGTTCATGCCGTCAATGCTGATGTTCATCGAGGCATTGGGCAATCCGTTGAACGTGCTATCACGGGTGTTGGTGCCGGGTGTTTGGGCGCCGGCCATCAGCACGGCAAAGGGAAGGGTGTTGCGCCCGGCCAGCGGGAGCTTTTGCACGTAGTCGTTGGGCACCGTTTGACTGATCGTGTTGGAGGTCGTCTCCAGAACCGGCGTGCTGGTGGCGGTGACCTCCACCGTCTCCGACAGGGCACCCACCGTCAGATGCACATCCACATCGGTCGTCCGAGCGGTCTCGACCACCACGCGAGGGAGCACGGCGGTTTGGAATCCCGTCAAACTGGCCGTCAGCTCGTAGACGCCCGATTTGAGGTTGAGAAAGACGAATGTTCCGATGGCGTCGGAGGTCGTCGTCCGGATCTCGCCGGTCGCCAGGTCTTTGACCTGAAGTGAGACTCCCGGAACAGTGGCGCCCGTCGGATCGAAGACGCGGCCCCGAATATCTCCGGTCGTGCGCACCTGGGCCGCCACAAACAGCGGGACACCTCCCGCCGATCCTTCAGGATTGAGCCGCACGCACTCGGCCATCACCATCGGCAGAAGTAACAGGCCGGCGATCAAAGCGCGTATGTGTTTCATCGCTCTCCTCCCTATATCAAGAATGGTGTGACGCAGGCTTTCCCGCCTGTGCGGGCGATAGTGCAGATCCGTTCAGGCTGTGCGCTATTCAGGCTTCTGGGCGGAAGCCCTCGCTCCATAAAATCCTCCTCAAAAGGGCACTATGCCCCTGCGCAACCCTTCGGGTTGGGCTTGTTTGTCGGAAAGACACTAGGCCACCAACAGCCTCTCCGCCCGCGCCGGGCCGGGAGAAAAAGGATCATCGTTTCCCTCACCGCTCACCGATCCCCCTGGGACTGTCGTCGTCGAGGCGGAATATTCTTGCCATGATAGACGTCCATCGGAATGCGGTGTGTCTCGTAGACGCGACTGAGCAACTCGTAAAGCCGGGAGTCATATTCCTTGAGATCGTCCGGCGTCTGAACGCGCCGATTCCCATCGCGGTACTCGTAGTTGGACCAGAACCAGAATTGAGTTCCTTCCGCCCAATATTCGTTGGCGTTGGTCGAAGCATAGTGACCTTTCCAGAGCCCCCTGGTCATCGCCTCCCGATAGGCCGCCTGAATCTCCTCGTAGAGTTGGGGATCGGCCGTTCGGATGGCCACGCCCATAATGGCGTGGGCAAATTCATGGATGAGGATGTTCTCGCCGTAGTACCGCGTTCCCGGATAGCCGAGCAGATTTTCCTCGGCGCAGGTTGTGGGATTGCCTCCGAGCCCCCGGGCGCGGCGATCCCAGTACTCCTTGTCGGTCATACTGCCGATGCCGCCCGGCCGGTCGTAGTTGGCCCGTTCGGCCGGTGTCAGTCGCGGATCGTCGCGCGCCGGCTTCTTGCGGTTGCGATGCTCGGGAATATCGGTGGTGACTTCCGACTGGGCCATGACGCCGACGCGCATCTTCTTTTTGATCATCTCCTGTCGCAGATCGGGCCGCTTGGCTAGCATGGCGATGACGATGTCCCGCGCTACGAGCAAGGCGGCATCGGGCACTTTCTCCGAACTGAGAATGGGAATGCCCAGCGCATCGGTGTACTTTTTGTAGAACGGATCAACGTTGAGTGCAGCCGGAGGAGCCGTCACTGCCGCCCGCACGTAATCCTCAATGAACGGCTTCTCCTGGGCCGGTGCCGTTGCCACCCCGCCCAGGAGAGCCGCTGCCACAAGGAGGATTCGCCCTCTCTTTTGATAGGTCGTCTCGGCAGTTCGCCCCGTAGAACCTGAGCAGTGACTCTGCTTCTGTTCAACGGCGGTGCCTCTCATGATGCATTCCCTCTATCGCTCTGTGATAGGCGCCAGCCCGTGCACAGACAAGCGGTGCTGTGACAGCTGGCAATCCGACCACGCGACGCGACACATACCGAGACCCGACCGCGAGTCTAGCTCAATCCGAGGAGTTCCGTCTTGCACGCGGTTATGGTTGCTTGAACAGGCTTAGGGGAAGAATGTAGCGCGGACTTTCCAGTCTGCGTCTTGCGCCACATCAAAGCCTGCCCCACAAGGGGACTAATCCCGTTCAACGCGGCTTCAAATTGTTCAAGACAGACCCTCGAAATGGCCTTTACAGTGGGACCGAGGTCATGATTTTCAAGGGGAGGAGAGCCATGAAACGCGCCGCTTGTTTGTGGATCGCCGCAGCGTTCCTTCTTTTCCCGGTCACCCTGACGGCCTTCAGTCAGGTGGCTACGACCGGCCAGATCGTCGGCACCGTGCAGGACCCCTCAGGAGCCGTCATTCCCGGCGTCGAGGTGGAACTGCAGAACGAGGAGACCCGAGCCGTACATCGAGTTGTCTCTGGCGCTGATGGAGGTTTTGTCTTTTCCCCCTTGCCGCCGGGGACCTACACTCTCCGGGCGACGCTCCAGGGTTTCGAGACGGCTGTTTATTCGGGAATCATCGTCAATGCCGCTCGAACGACCAATCTGACGGTGCTGTTGAAACCGGGAGCGATCACCGACACGGTTGAAGTGGTGGGAGGAGCCCCCGTCCTGCAAACGACCACGACAACGATTTCGGACACCGTTGATCAAAAGTATCTCCAGGACCTGCCGCTGCCCGGTCGCAGTGCCTTGCCCTTCGCCCTGCTGATGGCGGGAGCGCAACAGGGCGTGACGGCCCGCGACAGCACGTTTAACGGCCTGCCGGGAGCGGCCGTCAATATCACGCTCAACGGTATCGCCAATAACGCGCAACGGTTCAAAAGCGGCGGCACGAGCTTCTTCGCTTTCGTGACGCCCCGATTGGAGACAATCCAGGAGGTCACCGTCTCGACGGCGACGCTCGGAGCCGACAGCACCGGGCAGGGTGGCATGCAGATTCAGTTCGTCACCAAGTCGGGAACCAACGCCTTTCACGGCGAGGTCTTCTGGCAGCACGAGAACTCGGCGCTCAATGCCAACAACTGGTTCAACAATGCCCGTCGCATCCGCCGACCGGTCTTCATTCGCAACGATCAAGGGGCGAGCCTCGGCGGGCCGATCATCAAAAATAAGCTGTTTTTCTTCGTCAGCCATGCGGTGGTGAAGACGCCGCAGTCGCAGGATTTCGAGGCGCGCGTGCTGACCCCCGCCGCTCAGTCCGGGATTTTCACCTACATCGGCAGCGATGGCGTTCAGCGCAGCGTGAACCTGCTGGAGATCGCCCGACAAAACGGATTTCCCGGCACGATCAATCCCATCATCGGGGCGCAGCTTCAGAAGATCCAATCGTCCACTCAGGCGGGAAGTCTCTCTCCTTTTGATCTCATCCGCAATCGCTTGCGCTGGGTCGCGCCAGCTCCCAACACGCAAGAATTCCCCACGGCCCGCATTGATTATCAAGTGACCGAGCGGCTGCGTCTGAGCGTCTCCGATACCTGGAGCCGGACGGTCAACGAACGGGGATTCCGGGGCACCGTCCTGCCGGGTCCCTTCACCCGCGAGCAAGCCTACGGACAGATCGCCAACGTCTACATCGCCACGGCGGGAGTCACCTGGACGATCCGTCCCAACATGATCAGCGAGTTCAACTTCGGCATCCAGAGCAATCAGGAGACCTTCAACATCGGATTCGACATCAACACGTTCCTTCCCCGATTGCTGGAGTTCCCCCTGGGCATCCCCAGCGGTCTGGAGCAGCGAAACGGCCTCGGATTCGGCAATACGTTCCAGCCCCGAAACAATCCCGTCTACAACCTGGTGGAGAATTTCCATTACCAGCGCGGGTCTCATGCCTTCAAGTTCGGTGGCAATTACATCCGTACCAGCATGCATCAATCCACGCTCGGTGATGCCGGCATTCCGCGCTTTTTCTTCGGCGTGGTCAGCAATGATCCCGTCAACGCCATCTTCAACACCACCACCTTACCGGCCATCACCAGCGATGCCCGCAACGATGCCCTGGCTCTCTACGCCCTGCTGACGGGCAGGATCTCCAGCGTAACGAAGATCCGGAATGTGGATGAGAAAACGCATCAATTTGCCGATTTTCAGCCGGTCGTCATCCGCGAGCGGCAAACATCGTTTGGCCTTTACTTTCTCGATTCCTGGCGCGTGACGCGGTCGTTCACTTTGAACTACGGTCTTCGCTGGGATTTCCAGGGCGACACGATCAACACCAACGACATCTACACCAGTCCGACGATTTTTGATCTCTTTGGACCGTCGGGCGTGGCTCCGGGAACGGCGACGTCGCCGAACCTTTTCGCTCCCGGCTCGCTTCTGGGGATTGCTCAGCCCAGCATCTATCAACGGTCGCGGGCCTATCGCCGCGATTACATCAATCCGGCGCCGCATCTCGGTATCGCCTGGAATCCGAGTCCTTCTTCGGGACTGCTGGCCAAACTCCTGGGGGACCGAAAGACGGTCCTCCGGGCCGGCTTCTCCATCAATTACTATTCCGAGGGGCTGCTCAACTTCACGCAGAATGCGGGCAACAATCCGGGTCTGCGCCAGACGGGCAATCTCACGCCCGATGTTGATTTCCCGGCGGGTTCGTT
>DATLZR010000175.1 GCA_035573895.1 Blastocatellia bacterium
ATGTAATCAAGCCCCGCCAGCAGATTGTGCACCTTCTGCCCCCGCCCCCTCGCTCTCCCCGCCTCCACAACATGAACGTGCAACGCCCCCGTCTCACTCACCACACGACCGATCTCCCCATAAGCCGGATCCGCCCGAGAATCAACCACACAAATGAGCTGGTAAGCCGGATAATCCTGCTCGATCAGGGACCGCAGATTCTCCCTAAAACCCTCATCCAGACCCCGACACGGAACAATCACAGCTGCCGGCGGCATGACCCCACACCCACCCCCTCCTCGCTCCCTCCGAACATACCTCAACTGCTTCCACCCTCTCCACACTGAGACTACCCCCTGCCAGGCTACAAGCAATACGCCAAGCTCAAACACTGTCATTGGATCTCGCCACCCCAACTTTTAGACCAACGGATCCGTTCCCCTTGAGCCTAAACTCAACTAGTGCCGTCTAGTGCCGTCGGTAAAGCTTCATCACCATGCCGTATTTGGGCCGCAGCGTCACCGAGGGAAGTACCGCAACCCGATGCTCGGGCACATGCCGCAACCTCCATCTTTGCGCAATCGTGGCAATGACGATCGTCCCCTCCAGCCAGGCGAACGATTCTCCAATGCAGGACCGCGGACCTGCCCCAAACGGAAAGTAGCAAAAGTCCGGCCGCGCCGCTTCTGCCTCCGGCGTCCATCGCTCGGGATCGAAACGGAAAGGATCGGGAAAAAACCGAGGATCATGGTGAGTCACGTACTGACTTACGAGAACGCCCGATCCCCGAGGAATGCGATACCTCCCAACCTCAATATCCTTGACCACCCGCCGTCCCAGCACCCAGGCCGGGGGATACCGCCGCAACGCCTCGGCCAAGACCATTCGCGTGTATACCAATCGAGGAACATCCTCGGCGGTCACCAGGCGCCCGCCAAGCACACTATCCACCTCCTCCTGTAGTCGCGCTTCAACCTCGGGATGCTGGGATATGAGATAGAGCGTCCAGGTAATGGCCGATGCCGTCGTCTCTTGACCAGCAATGAAGATCGTCACGGCAATGTCCCGCAATTGCTCATCCGAAAGACTCCGTCCCGTCTCCGGATCAGTTGCCCGAAGCAAGGCGGAGACGAGGTCCCCCGACGACGTCGGCCCCCGCCGACGCTCGCCAATAATTCGATAGAGCACCCGATCAATGGTCTGCCTGGCCTTGTCACGGCGACGGTTTGCTGGAAGCCAGGGGATCTTTTCCACAATGTAGCCGTAGGGGATGAGCATCTGGTGCCACCACGTCATGAACTCTGCGATGGCATCCTTGATCTCCTCTGACTCAGACACATCTGATCCAAACAGGGCCTCTCCAACAACACCCAAGGTCAGATCCGTGATGTCTCGATAAATGTCGCGTGTCTCCCCATCATGCCAGCGGTTAGTGATCTCATCGGCGTACCGCGTCATCACCGAGCCGTAAATAATATTCCACCTGGGACTGAAACTTGGCTGCGCCAACCGGCGTTGCCAGCGATGAGTCTCCCCCTCACTTGTGAGCAAGCCGTCACCGATGAGATACTTCGTTCGCTCAAACCCCTTCCCTTTGACGATGTGAGAATGATGAGTCACCAGGAGGCTCTTAATATAGTCCGGATGGGACAGCAGGTAAACGGGTGAAGTTCCCAGGCGGAAAAAGACAATATCCCCGTAGGTTCGCGCAAGTTTCAGCAGAAAGGATAGAGGGTCACGGCGGAACTCTAAAAGGGTCACAAGAGGAAGCCGGAAGCCCGGATGTGGCGGCAAACGGCGACGAACCATCACGGTCACCATAACCGATTACCCCACAGTCATCGAAATCGCCCGGATCGGAAGACGCCGAAAACCACCCGCTCCTTCGCAAATTACTTCAGGCCGACCAGATGCGGTCGGCCTGAACATCGCTAGAGTTCCTAAGATCCCACATGAACAGTTGGGCCTCTGGACACACTCTAGGCTACTTTTTCGCCCTTCTTGGCGAGGGCCGCCGCCAAGATGACGAGCAACACTACGCCAATGACGGCCGGGTCGAGTTGGATCAGTATCGGCATGTGCTTATCCTCCTCCCATGATCAAATTTTCTCACTCACAATCAGAGCCGGTTTGGGCTTGGCCCCTACCGACATGTTGAAAGTCAGTGGCAATCTAACGGTTTACTGAGGTTCTGTCAAGCAAAAAGTGATCCACCACTGACTTTTTTTCGACGCAAGATGTGCGACTCATCCACGTCGTGACCAACGGCAATATACGGTGAAGGGGATTAACCCGTGAGCGTTCCGGGTCACCTCCGTATTCGGTATCCCCCTTGAGGCCCTTGGGAAACAGGGGTGAGTTCAGCCTCTCAGAAGCAAGCTCCAGGGCCCCGGGAGGCACAGGCCTTCCCATCCACGTGGAAGCAGGGGGGAGAAGGTCTGCGTGAGGTTCTCATCCCGTCTCTCACGTACAAACATCGCTGCTTCAGTTTCGGAACAACCTCAGCCGACTTTCCCGGCCTTTTGTAGTCCTGCCAGAATGATGATGAACATGATGACACCAGCGACAAATGGGTCAAATTGTAGGAGCATAACCACCTTCCGCGCTAGTTTTTACTCCGTCGAACGGTGTGAGTTTAGGTGCTTCCTCAAGCGTTTGTCAAGCAAAATATGACTTGAGGAGATCAAGGGAGTAAAGCGAACACCCGGGCCGGCCCTCCCGATCCGCCTTCAATCGGCAGCACACCGACGATGACGATAGCTCCGCGTGCCGGCAGGCGATCCAAATTGGCGACATTCTCGATGTGATACTTCCCCGCTCCGTGCGTGATGTGATGCACGGGAAAATCCTTCGAGGGGCCGTAGTCAACGCTGAGCGTGTCAATGCCGAGGCCGGAGATTTCTCGTTCGGTCACGAGGAACCGAGCAGCATCTGGAGAAAATCCGGGGAAATGCATCACCCCTTGCTCATCCCGATTGAGGTACTCTTTCGGAGTCCCCCACCGTGCACCCCACCCGGTGTAGAGAAGGACCAGCGAGCGGCGAGGAATACGCCCGTGGCGTCGTTCCCATCGCCGGATGTCCTCGACGGTAAGCTGGTAATCGGGATTGTCGCGCACCCGGTCCCGCACATCCAGCACGACGGCAGGACAGATCAACTGCTCGGGCAACAGGTCATCTACCGAGGGACGGCCCGCCACGAAATGATTTGGGGCATCCACATGAGTTCCCATGTGCTCGGGCATGGCAAAGAATCCCGAGAAAACCCCATCGCGATCAAGCGTTGCAATCGGGGTGAACTCGAACGGACGATATTGACCCCCCGGCCAATAGGGAATTTTCGCACTCAACCGATGGGTGAGATCAACGACCTTGCCTCGGCCGGCGAGTATTCTCTCCAGTCGCCCCTGGGCCCTGGCGGGTGCAACCACACTCAAGCCAATAAAAACAACGATGAAGGATTTCAGTCGCATAGCTCCTTCCTCCCGCTTTTGTCGCTCGCAGGACGCCACGATCAGTCCCGACACGACGACCGCCCAACTCCGACATAGGTCAACCCCGCCTGAGAGATCGTCCGGGGATCAAGAGCATTTCGCCCGTCCACAAAGAGCGTGCCCGCCATAACTGACCGCAGTTTGTGAAAGTCAAGCCGGCGAAACTGATCCCATTCCGTTACGAGCACCACCGCATGGCAGTCTCTTGCCAGGTCCAGTTCGCTGGCAGCATAGATCAGCGCCAGATCCGGATATTCCGCACGCACGTTGGGCATGGCGACGGGGTCATAAACCTTCACCCGCGCGGCTCGCTCCAGCAGCGTTCGCGCGATTGTCAGACTGGGGGCATCGCGGATGTCATCTGTTCCCGGTTTGAAGGCGAGACCGAGAAGCCCAACGGTCTTGCCTTCGAGGCCGCCGAGAAACTGCTCCAACCGAGCCACGAGAGCATGGCGCTGCCGGGTGTTGGTATGGAGGACGGCTTTAAGCAGTTCCGGCTCATACCCCTGATCGGTGGCAGCTTTGATGAGGGCGGCGACGTCTTTGCCCAGACAGCTTCCGCCCCAACCGATTCCCGCCGACAGATAATGTGCGCCGATGCGATGATCCAGTCCGACGATCCGCATCACCTCGCAGACATCAGCACCGACGCGCTCACAAATGTTGGCGATTTCATTGGCAAAACTGATCCTCGTCGAGAGCAACGCATTCGCTGCGTATTTGGCCAGCTCCGCACTCCGCCGATCGGTGACAATAAGGGGCACGCGGGAGAGTCCCTTGGGACGAGGAGGTAATCCATCAGGGACGTCGAACGTCTGTCGGAGAATCGGCCCGTAAACTTCGGCGAGAATCGCCGTCGCTTGCTCATTCTCGGAGCCGATGACGATGCGGTCGGGATAGAGCCAGTCGCTGATGGCGCAGCCTTCACGGAGAAACTCCGGATTGCTGACAACGAACAATCGCTCCAGAACGGCAATCTGCGAAGAGGACTGAGCCCCCCGAGTGGCCCGAACAGCGTGCTCGAACGAGGCGCGGATAATCTCCTCCACACGGGCGCTCGTTCCGACGGGCATGGTGGATTTGGTGGCTACCACACGAACCCGTCCCTCCGAGGAGCTTGCCAGTGCTCGGCCGATAGCCTCGGCGACGGCTTCGACGCTGGTGAGATCCACACTCCCATCGGGTCGGCCCGGCGTCCCCACGGCGATGAAAATGACCTCCGATGCGCAGACGGCCGTGGCCAAATCCTCAGAGAAGGAGAGGCGTCCCGCTTTCATCCCCTCAGCAAGCAGCCGTTGCAACCCCGGCTCGTACAAGGGAGCAATCCCTTCCTTCAGGAATGCGAGTTTTCGCCGGTCATTATCCACACCGATGACGCGATGACCGATGAAACTCAAACACGCCGCCGTAACGAGCCCCACGTATCCGTTACCGACAACCGTAATGTGCATACGTGCTGTGCTCCTTGACACCCATCCGTGCAGTCACACCTGCACATTTCACATCAGTGTCTCAAACCTCTCCCGAACATACATCGCTACACTCCACATGAGACGGAGGCCGGGCAGTACTATAGCCGATGCCCGCAGGATCGTCAAAATGGGGAAACGTCATGGCAGCTCCTTTGGCCTCACTGTCGCGGAGTGCGGAGCGTCGCGCACAGCGTCACCCAAGCAAGGTAATTCCCACAGCCGCCGCCAGCGACGACAGCGTCAGCGGGGATTCCGGATTGACCTTCTCCTCATCCAGGCTGTAGACCCGCGGTGAGTGATCGTCGGGGAAAAATTTTCGACAGAGACTCGTCACTGCGGCAACGAACGAGGGACCCCATGTTGCCTCCGCGTTAGTGTCTCGTCCGTCACGGCGGGTGACAAGGACGATGAGGTCGAGCGAGGGGGAATCACCTGGAGAGGCGACATCGGTGGCCTCTCCGGCCAATGACGATGGGTTTTCAACAGACACGCCCCGCCTCCTTCGCCAGAGCGACACGCGGGGCTTTCGCGGTTGCGAAGTCGCGGCGCTTGCCGGCCTCAACTTGTCCTGGTAATAGGCAAGAGTGCGATGAATTTCGTCGAGCAACGCATCGGGCGAGCAGGGAACGGCACGAACGGCCAACACAGTATCCCTCCGCGCGAAGACGAACGTCACCAGTTCGTCCTCATAGGAAACCAGCAGGCTATCTCCCTCCGTCGCGCTGTGGAAGAGCCAGCCGGACTCTGCGATCGGAACAGGAACGACCCAGCCGGGATGGAGACCGAGCCCGGCGAGGACCGATTCGTAGGCCGTGAGCACCTCCGTCCGCACGGCCACCACGAGGAATCGCCCTCCGGTCGGCCCTGACATGATTCGCTCACAGGCCAGCACCAGCTCGCTGGCGGCCATACCCAGGAATCGTTCGGCCTTCCACTCGAGAATCTGCGCGAGTTCTTCAGCATCGGAGGGCACTTCGTCCAGATCGAGCAAAAACATGCGACATGCTGCTGCGGGAAGAGCCATGCACCACCGCGAGCGCCGTTTCAACCCAGCGCTGGTGAGAGCGCGACCGAGGGCCTCGCCGAGAGCGTCTCGATTCTTGATGTTCACCCCATCGAAAGCGGGTTCGATCACTCCCGCCGGCAATGGCTCGACGGCGGCGCGCTGAATCAAAAGCTTTCCCTTGGTCCGGCGCGTGCACGCAACAGCCACAGCGTGCCGATGGATACTCACTCCGGTGGAGGGAAGCGGCGGACGGGTGAAGAACTCTCTCAGGGCGAGCTTACCACTCATTGTAGGGGGTTCCTTCGGAGGAGACGGTTTTGGCTCCGCTTTTGACGTCCTTGATTCCCGGTTGCTGCTCCGGGTCTCCGCTGAAGGGTTGATCCTCCTGGATGGTCTCCCAGGTCTCGCGGGAGCCGGTGATGGGATCAAGAGGGATCTCTCGCAGGTAACCTTTTTCGACCAGTTCCTGGAGCGACTGCGGGTAGCGTCCCCGGTCTGCCGCAAAGGCTTCGATTTGCCGTCGCATCAGATGAAGGTTTTGCTTGAGCACCGATTCCTTGGCCCGCAGAATCACCGCCTGGTACGCCGGTATCGCCAGCGAGACGATAATGGCGATGATCGTCAGGACGATGATGATTTCCAGGAGGGTGAAGCCGCGCGCCCGGTGACAGGAGCGCAAACGTCCTCCGTTACGGCGCGGGCCGACGCCGAGCAGCCCGCATCTCTGGGACCGACTGTCGCGTGAGAAGGGATCACCAGTCACGATATTTCGTCCCGTCAAGAGCCGTGGCTTCACTGAGCGAATAGACGTCGAAGACATTTTGACCGCCCCAACTGCGAGCATCAGGGGCATCGCGCGTCGAGCGCAATCCCCATTCCGCCCGGCCCGTCATCGGATCAACCGGAATACGCCGCAAGAAGCGTAGCTTTCGGTCAGGGCTTCCCGCCAAGGGGACTCCCTCAACCAGCACCTCAAGGTTTGGCGGATAACCGTCACTGTCCTGTTTGATTTCAAACGGGCTGATGAGTCCGGCATCGGCCGCCCGCTTGTACCGATCAATCGCCGTACGGATTTCCCGCAGGGCGCGTCGCAGTTCGATTTCTCGTTCGCGCTTGATCGCATTGCGGGCGATGGGAATGGCCCCGGCGGTGAAGATCGTGAGCACGGCAATCGTCAAGATGAGTTCCAGCAAGGTAAATCCCGCCAGTGTTTTTCTCCGTCTCATCATCGTGCGTCTGCTTCCCGACTTCCTCTGCGGCCCATTCATCTCCGGCAGACCGGCGAACTGGAGTTGCGCACACCGAGCCGCTTCATTCACCGGGCGGACACCGTGAGAGGGATCGAACGGCAGCCCACCGTTCGCCCATCCCCCGTGACGAAGCTGCTGCGGCTGGCGTCAATTTCCACCTGCGAGTTGCCCGGAGCCAGGACGTCAAAGTAGAGGATGGCCAGCCGACCGCGTGCCGGGCGAGCATCTCCCGTTGTCCGGGCAGTGATGGTGACCCGATCGGGGCCTTCGGCAACGCTCTCTATTTCGGCGCGGGACTCCGTCGTTGACAGCAGACCACCTTCACTGGCCCGGACCCAGCGAAGCTGCTTGGGATCATAGGTCACCGTCAGTTTCCCCTCTTTGATCTGCTCCGGAGAATTGAGGAAAACGGCCACTTGCAGCAGTTCATTGACGCGCGGGGGTGTGGTATTGACCAGTTGCAGCAAAGCCGAGATCGGTTCCCCGCCGGCGAGCATCTGAGCCGCAGCAGGGACAACCAGTTCAGGCTCGGGCTTGCTCTCCGTCTTACCGACCTCCGGCGTCGGAGCAGGCGTGGGCTCCGTCTTCTTCTCGCCCGAGGCAACGGTCTTTTCCTCTCGAGCCGCCTGCAGGGCGTACATCCGCTGGACGAAATTCTCAATGGAGTCATTGACGCCTTGCGCCTGCAGTGTTCCGGCCAAACGGGCCAGCCGGTCCTTATCCTCAATCGTCGGCGCACGCACAATGTGCGGCGTTACCGTGATGAGCAAGTCGGTCGTGCTGCCCGTCTCCTTCGGGATGCTGAAGAAGCGCCCCACGACGGGCAGAAATCCCAGAAGGGGAAGACTGCCGCGCGTCTGTTCATTGCGCCGCTGGGCCACGCCGGCCATCATGGCCGCTTGTCCCGTTTTCACCGTCGCGACACTCTTCAGACTGCGTCGCGTGATGATGGGCGTCAGTTGCGTTGGTCCTTCGACGAAACCCGACGTCTCAACTTGCATCTCCAGCTTGATGTCCTCATCGGTATAAATCGTCGGCGTGATGGTGACATTCAGACCGACGTCTCGATACTCGATCTGAGGATACCCGAAGCCGAAGATATTGCCCAATCCGCCGGGGGGGACAGTTCCGGGTTGATTAGGCTGTGTGGGAGTGACGTTGACAAACGACGTTGGCAGCGACGCCGTCTGGATCGGAATGGACCGACCGATATTGGCCGTCACCTGCTGTCCATCGAGGGCGTGAACCTGAATGCTGTCAATGAGCCGACTGTTGCCCCGCGTCTGGAGGGCGCGGATGATGCTCGTGGGAACGGCCAGCGCCAGGCGTTGCTCGGTGAGAATCTGTCCCGCGGTGATCCCCAGCAGGTTGAGGGTCCCGGGCCGCAGCGGCCCGCTCGTTGCCGCCTGACCGAGAAACCCGTCAAACAGAAGCTGGTTGCCAATTTCCAGCAGGTCGTTGCGCGAGACTTCGTAGATGCTGACGTCAATCATTACCTGCGGCCGTTCCTTGTCAATCGTCTCGATGATCTCGGCGACGAGCTTCATATTTTCGGGCGCCGTGCGGACGATGAGCGCCCGCATATCCTGCATGGGCCAGGATTGAACCCGCTGGCCGAAGAACATCGTCAGGACTTGCTGCACTTGCGCCAGCTGTTGAGCATCGAGGTTTTTCAGATAAAACGTCTGGACGCTCATCTGCTGGAGGCGATTGCGGTTGACCGGCTGATCCTGAGCCACGATGATCGAATTCTCGTTGATCGGCTGGAAGAAGAGCCCATTGGTGAGAAGGATCGTATCGAGCGCCTTGGCCAGGGTGATATTCTGAAGCTCAACATCCACGCGTCGGTCCTGCACGCTTTGATCGAAGGCAACATTGATCCCCAATTGCTTCGCCAGTTGCGTGATGACCGCCTTGAGCTGATCGTGGAAGATGATCGTTTGTTTGACGTCCTTGGTGGGATCCTTCACCGGCGCCGGCTGTTGGTCAGCCGGGGTGGCGCGACCGCTCTGGATATAGGGCGGCTCGGTTGAACCAAACGGGGAAGAAGGCGGCGACGGTTCCTTCCCTTCCCCTCGAAGCATCTCCAGGACTTTCTTGGAGAGGTCGCGAGCCAGCTCGTTGGTCTGATCAAACTGGTACGCCCGACGGAAGGCATGATAAGCATCTTCCAGTTGGCCTTGCTCCATCAATTCGCGTCCCCGCCGCACGAGGTTAAGCGAAGCCTGGAGCGACGCCCGC
>DATLZR010000176.1 GCA_035573895.1 Blastocatellia bacterium
GCATCGTTGCGCCGCAGCGGGGCTTTCTTCTGCCCGCCGAGATTCAGGAAATAGTCGGTTGCATTGAGCCGGTCATTGCGCCCGAAATAGTAGACGCTGCCGTGAAATTCGTTGCCGCCACTGCGGGTGACGATGTTGATCTGCGCTCCTCCGGCCTGACCGAATTCCGCTCCATAGCTGTTACGGTGAATGCGGAACTCTTCGATCGCGTCAATCGAGGGGAAGACGAGCACCGTGCGGTTCGATCCGACATCGTTGTTGTTGACCGAGTCCACGGTCCACAGGTTGCCGTTGGTCGCACCGCCGCTGACGGACATGTCAATAGCGGCGAAGAGCCCCTTGTTTTTGGTGTCGAAGTTATCGGCCGGAGCCACTCCCGGCATGAGCGTGGTCAACTGCACAAAGCTGCGACCGTTGAGCGGCAACTCGCGCACCTGAACGCCCTGGATGAGACCGCTCACTTCTCCTTTGCTCGTTTCGACAATGAGCGGGCTGGCTTCAACGGTCACCTCTTCGACGACCGCTCCCGGAGTGAGCGTGATGTTGACCACGGCGGTCCCGGCCACATGCAACTGCACGCCGGTGTGAACCGCCTTCTTGAAGCCCTGAAAGCTGGCTTCGACGCGGTAGATTCCAAGCGGCAATTCGGGGACGACGTAGCCGCCATCGGCGCCGGTTGTGGTCGTGCGCGACAACCGCGTCTCTTCGTTAATGACCGTCACCTCCGCACCGACGATGACGCCTCCGGCAGGATCGGTCACCGTCCCACGGATCGTTCCGGTGATCTTCTGCATCGCCACAGCCGGTAGCGCGATGAACATCCACGTAACCCCCACTGCGATGACCCTCCATCGAGTCATACCATACCTCCTTGCATGAGATTCCGATGGCGCTATCTATGCCATAACCCCGGAATGCTCGCAATTGGACTTTGGTCCAATAGTCCGGGATGGTCCGTCCCCTCTGCGCGTTATGCCCCTTGCCCGGTCCGACTCCCGGAGGGTCCCTTCCTGACACCTCCAGCGAAAGAGATACCTCCGCATAGGCATCTTCATCGGTCGAACGATTCACGCACGCGCGCCGTCGGCTTCGAGTCGGGCAATGGTCAGCCGAACCCTGGGTTTACCGGGCAACAGATCGCCTCGCCGGTGAAGCAGGCGACCGTGAGGTGATCTGCCACCTGCTTCGGAGGCTCCGAATTCTTTTCTCCGATGGTGTCTCGTTTTTGCCGTGGCGTCGGAGGAGAGTAGCCAGACGTGCGATGTTTGGTGACCGCGAATCATGACGACGCACCTTGACGAAGCGCAAGAGCGATGCTTCATCCTCCTGGCCCCTCGTCGCAACTGTTCGGGGACTGGGAGCGCACGCCTCCGGCGATCTGGCGCGTCTCCAACGCGCCGTTCGTTTTCGCCTGTCGTTTCCAGACGTTTCACGTCCGACTACTTTCGCGCGGGCCGCCTGCCGCCGCCATTGTTTCCTGACGTAGGGGTGGGGTGGCTTCGTCTCCCAGCAGGGAACCGGTAGGCT
Source organism: Blastocatellia bacterium (assembly GCA_035573895.1). NCBI lineage: Bacteria > Pseudomonadati > Acidobacteriota > Blastocatellia > Blastocatellia bacterium. The sequence continues at coordinate 1,528 of DATLZR010000176.1, forward strand.
ATTACCGTCCATCTCTAACGGGATGGGGGGATTTATTGTGGCTTCACTTTTTGCACGGGTCGGGAAGCCGGCGCCACGTCCTATGCTCCGGCGGATTCTCACAATCCGGGGTGAATCCCTCAGACGCGGCGCACGTCAATTCCCTTGGCGATGAACGGAGCAATGGCTTCGTCCGAAGCTCCTTTGTCGGTAATCAGAATGTCAATCTGATCGGTCGGCCAGATGAAGGCCGTTCCTATGACGCCCAGTTTTCGGTGATCGGCGACAACGATGCGCTTGCGGGCCTGGCGGAGCATGGCACGATGGATGGCTGCCTGATCGGGATAATTTGTCGTCAGGCCGTGCTCGGCATGGATGCCGTCCACGCCGATGAAGGCCTTATCCGCGAAGAACTCGCTGACGCTTTGAATGGCCTGGGGGCCAACGACGGCAAACCAGTCGCCGCTGAGGAATCCGCCGGTGACAAAAACTTTGAGTCCCGGGCTGTGGCTGAGTTCCATGGCGATGTTGACCGTATTGGTGATGATCATGATGCCCTGGCGGTGGCGGAGACTGCGGGCGACCTGCGTCGTGGTCGTACCGGCGCCGATGGCGATGGTCTCCCCGTCGGCCACGAGTTCAGCGGCAGCCAGGCCAATCCGTCGCTTTTCGACTACGCGCTGTTGTTCCTGCTCCTGAAAAGAGGAGACGTGACGGAAGGGTTCATAGAGCAGCGGCTCGACGGGAACCGCGCCCCCGTGAGTGCGCCGCAACAGGCCCCGTCGCTCAAGATGCGTCAGGTCCCGCCGCACCGTTGAGGCCGAGACATTCAGCAGTTTCGCCAGCGCTTCAACGGAAACTTCTCCCGTCCGGAGAAGCTCCTGGAGAATTTGTTCACTGCGTCGGTCGGCCGATGATTCAGCGGCAGGCATTCCAATCCCTCCAGATTTATCCGATTGAGTTTGCTCGCTCGCCGTTGAGTTACCGAAGGTGATTCGGTCTTTCGCTGCATCAAGCGATGATTCTACATCGAGGATGGCGAGCCTTCAAGCAGGAGTCGCGCAGACTTTCCAGTCTATGGTTTAAGCGGGAAAGCCTGCACCACTTGTCCCTAATCGAGGCGTCGGTGAAAGCGGAGCACGCTCGCCGTCAGGATCAGAACGCCGAACGCACCGAGCGCCACCATCTGCGGCCAGAGGATGGTGATCCCCGTTCCTTTGAGGAAAATCCCGCGCACGATCTCGATGAAGTATCGCACGGGATTGAGGTAAGTCAGGTATTGTACGATCTCCGGCATGTTGCGGATGGGGAAGGCAAAGCCGCTCAGCATGAAGGCGGGGGCGAAGAAGAAAAACGAGGACATCATGGCCTGCTGCTGCGTTCGAGAGACCGTCGAGATGAACAGCCCCATTCCCAGCGTGGTGAAGAGGAAGAGGATCGAACAGCCGAGCAAAAGCAGGCCCGATCCGCGAAAGGGAATGTGAAAGATGGCGAGCGCCGCCGTCGTCACCAGGATCACCTCGATGAGTCCAACGACGGCGAAGGGAAGCGTCTTGCCGAGGATGAGTTCCACCGGACGGATGGGGGTGACGAGTAGTTGCTCCATAGTGCCGATTTCTTTCTCTCGCACAATGGCCATGGCCGTGAGGACGAGCGTGATGATGGCGATGATGTTGACCACGACGCCGGGAACGAAATAGTTTCGACTCTTCAGTTCAGGATTGAACCACACGCGGCTGCGCAGGCCGATCGCAGGCACCGTGCGATAAAGCGGAGTTCCGGCCGCCAGCGTCGCGGCCACCAGGCGTCGGCGTTGCTGCTCGACCAGGAGGCGGGCAGCGTAATCCGAGAGTGCTTCTTGCAGGTAGCCGGAGAGAATAGCAGCGGTGTTGGAATTGGTTCCGTCCACGAGAATCTGGATGGTGGCGACCTTCCCCCGCTGAATATCCCGAGCGAAACCGGGAAGCACGCGGATGACGGCCTGGACCCTCCCTCGATCCAGGAGCTGGTGCACGTCGGCGTCGGATTGGGGCGTGGCCACGATCTGAAAATGGCGCGAGCCCTCCAGCACGGCCCGCAACTCGCGACTGGTCGGCGTGCGATCCAGGTCCATCCAGGCGATCCGTCCTCGCTCCACGTCGAGATTGACGGCATAGCCAAAGAGCGTCAACTGGATGAGCGGCGGCAGAAAAAGCAGCACGCGCATGCGCGGCTCCCGCAACACCTGACGAAATTCCTTGCGCATGATCTCTCGAATCCGTCCCCACATCGTCATCACCGGCAGCGCAGACTTTCTGGTCCGTGAATTCCCGTAGCGCGTCTGGCGCAAGCGGGGAAGCTCGCGCCCCTTCCCGTCACGCGATCCTCTGGCCCACCTTTCGCGTGGCGATGAAAAAGGTGGCGGCGGCATAGGCCAGCAAAAAGGCCAGTTCCGCCGCGATGAGTTCCGGTCCGATGCCTTTGAGAAAAATCCCCCGGAGCGCCGTGATGAAATACCGGGCGGGCACAAGATAGGTGACAAGTTGAACGATGGTCGGCATATTCTCAATCGCGTAGACGAAGCCCGAGAGCAAGAATGCCGGAAGAAACGACGTGATCATCCCCATCTGATAGGCCAGCAGTTGCGACCGGGCGAGCGCCGACAACAAAATCCCCCAGCAGAGGGCCCCGAAGAGGAAGACTCCGCAGGTCACAAAGAGAAAGAGAACGCTCCCTCGCAAGGGGACGGAGAAGAGAAAGACGCCCACGCTCAGGGCGATGGCCATATCCACCATACCGATGGTGAAGTAGGCCGTCATCTTCCCCAGGACAAGTTCAGCAGGCCGCACCGGCGTCGAAAGCAATTGTTCCATTGTCCCCATCTCCCACTCGCGGGCAATCGTGAGCGATGTGAGCAAAGCAGCGATGATCATCATGATGACGGCGATGAGTCCAGGCACGATATAGTTCTTGGACTTGAGTTCGGTGTTGTACCAGACCCGGAGCTGTGGCTGCACGGGCGGCTCGAGCGTGCCTCCCCCCTGTCGCTGAAGGGCTTCTGAGCGAAGATCGAGAGCGTATGCGCCCACCAGTGCCTCGACATATCCCAGAGCAATCGAAGCGGTGTTGGAGTCGCTCCCATCGAGGAGAGCTTGAATCGTCGCTTGCTCTCCTGAGAGCAATGACCGGGAATACCCGCGCGGGATCACGAGTCCGAGCAAAATACGGTTGCGATCCATCTCCCGCTCAATCGCCGCATACTCCTCGACGAATCCGAGAATCTGAAAATAGCGCGAGCCGTGGAATCGCTCGACGAGCGCTCGGCTCTCCGGACTTCGATCGCCATCGAGGATGAGCGTGGGGATGCGATCCACATCGAGCGAGAGCGCATAGCCGAACAGAAGGAGCATGACCATCGGGATGGCCAGCGCCATGATCAAACTGCGCGGGTCCCGCAGGACGTGGAGAAATTCTTTTCGGGCCACCGCCCGTGTGCGTCGCAGATTCATACCGTTGTCCGCGCAGTGATCGCCGGTCGGGCCGATGAATCAGTCCATCCGGAGTTCATCTTTTTGCTCGTCTTTTTCGATGAGGGCGACGAAGACATCCTCCATTGACGGTTCGCTTTCTTCCAGCCGGTGGATCGCGACGCCCCGCTCGCCGAGAATGCACCGGATGCGCGGGATGGCTTCGGTGGGATCGCTGACGGTGACATGGAGCCCGCTGCCGAAAACGGCCACGTCGCGGATTCCCGGCTGGCCGTCGAGGGCCTTCAATCCTTCGAGCAGGTCGGAGCATTCGAGAAAGAGCACGTGATGATCGCCGAGAGTCTTCTTGAGTGCAGCGGGTGTGTCGAGAGCGACGATCTTCCCCCGATGCATGAGGGCGAGGCGATGGCAGTATTCGGCCTCATCCATGTAATGCGTGGTCACAAAGACCGTGTGGCCGGCCTCCGACAACCGGTTGATGAGATCCCAGAACTCCCGGCGGGCCGTCGGATCAACCCCCGACGTCGGTTCGTCGAGGAAAAGGATGGGCGGCTCATGAACCAGCGCACAGCCGAGCGCCAGTCGTTGCTTCCAGCCGCCGGGCAGATGTCGCGTCATCACTGATCGTTGCTCGGCGAGCCCCGCCAGGCGCAGGATCTCCTCTTTTCGCTTCTGTCGGCGGTGGGCCGGCACTCCGTAGATACCGCTGAAAAAGTCAATGTTCTCTTCCACCGTCAGGTCGTCATAGAGCGAGAATCGTTGCGACATGTAGCCGATGATCTGCCGAACGCGCCCCGGCTCGGTCGCCACATCGAATCCTCCCACCCGAACGCGGCCCGATGTCGGCGCGAGCAAACCGCAGAGGATGCGAATCGTCGTGGACTTTCCCGCGCCGTTGGGGCCGAGAAAGCCGAAGATTTCTCCCCGACTCACGGTGAATGAGATGTCGTCTACGGCGACGAACTCGCCAAATCGTTTGATGAGCCGATCCACCTCGACGGCCCATGGAGTGATCTCAGATACCATTGGCGGTCTCTCCCGGATGAGATGCTTCACCGAGCGAGGCGAGGAAGACCTCTTCCAGGGAAGGAATGATCCGCCGGAGGGAAACCGGTCCGAGTCCGGCTGTGACGAGTTGCTCTTCCAGCCGCCGGGGATCGCCCTCGAGCCGGAGCAGGAGGTGGAGCACCGATCCGGCGAGGTGGGCGCTTCGGACGTCGGGGCACTCGCGCAGCAGATCTCGGGCCTGGCGCGGATCGGCGCAAGAAACCTCATAGCAGGCGAGCCTCAGCCGCTCTTTCAACCGGTTGGGAGCGTCGCACTGAAGCAGCCGCCCGCGATGCATCAGGCCCACGCGGCTGCACCGCTCGGCCTCATCGAGATAGGCGGTGGTGAGCAGGACGGTCACGCCCTCTTTGACGAGGCGGTGGAGAATGGCCCAGAAATCGCGGCGCGAGACCGGATCAACCCCACTGGTCGGCTGGTCGAGCAGCAGGACCGACGGACGATGCAACAGCGTGCACATCAGGGCCAGCTTCTGTTTCATCCCGCCGGAGAGCTGGCCTGCCCGCCGCCGCCGGAACGGTTCCATGCGCGTCATCGCCAGGAGTTCGGAGAACGTTTTCTCTCGATGCCTCCCGGTCACACCGAAGAGATCGGCATAAAAGAGCATGTTTTCTTCCACCGAGAGGTCGGGATAAAGGCCGAACCGCTCGGCCATATAGCCGATTTGATCTTTCACAGCCGCCGCTTGGCGCATCACCGAAAGGCCGGCCACCCAGGCGTCGCCCTCGGTGGGTTCAAGCAACCCGCTGAGCAATCGCAAAGTCGTCGTCTTGCCCGCGCCGTCGGGGCCGACGAGACCGAAAATCTCTCCTCGCGCCACGTCGAAGGTGAGACGGTCAACGGCCGTGAGCGTGCCGAATCTCCGCGTCAGATTCTCCGTGCGGATCATGGGCGAATCAACGGACTGCTTCATCCTCTCCTCGATGGCTTCCCCGGTCTTCGCGTCATCTTCCGTAAAAGCGAAGACGCTCAGGCTGGACAGCCCGCGCCACGAGCACTGACTTTCCAGATCTGCGAACTGGGCACAAGCTGGAAAGCTTGCGCCACCGTGAGGGCCGCTCTGCCATCGGCGCGTCTCACCGGAGAAGGATCACAGCCGTCGCCGGCATGTTGAGCTTCAGTTCCTGATTCGGATTCTCGACCTCGATTTTGATCCGGTAGACGAGTTTCACCCGCTCCTCCGGCGTTTGGATTTGCTTTGGCGTGAACTCGGCCTCCGAGGAGATGAACGCGACGCGACCGCGATAGACTTTGCCGGGGAAGGAATCGGTCGTCACGCGGGCCTCCTGGCCGAGTTTGACGCGGCCCAGATCGGTCTCGCTGATATAGCCCCGGAGCCAGGGGCGGGCAATATCCCCGATTGTGAGGACGGGGGTTCCGGCGGCCACCACTTCGCCGGCATTGGCGGACGTGACCAGGACGATGCCGTCAATGGGAGAGACGGCGACGGTGTCGGCAAGTTGCGACTGGATGAGGGCGACCTCGGCTCGCGCTCGCTCAATGTCGGCACGGCGGGCGGTGACTTCTTCCTCCCGTCGTTGCAGCTCGAGGCGCTGAGCTTCGGTCACTCGCAACCCCGCCCGCGCTCGCGCCACCTGAGCGCGGGCAGCCTCAATCGTCTCGGGTCGCGGCCCTTCGACAAGAAGAGCCAGGCGCTCCTCGGCCTGCCGGAGTTGCGCCTGTGCCGCTTCGTACCGGGTCTTGAACTGATCGAACTGGGCGACGGAAATGTCATCGTTTTCGCGGAGGACCTTGGCCCGTTCCCAATCCCTGGCGGCGCGTTCGTACTCCGTGCGAGCGGCCTGGACGGCCGCCCGTGCCTGCTCGATCTCCTGTGCGCGCGATCCGGCTTGAAGCTCGCGCAGAACGGCTTCCGCCTGCGCGAGTTCGGCGCGTCGCTGCTCGATCTGTCCTTCGAGGGTCTCCCGCTGAAGAGCGATCGCCGTCAGAAGCTGCCTCAGGTTCGACTCGGCTGCCCGGAGCCCCGCCTGCGCGCGTTCGTACTGTCGTTGCAGTTGCTCACGATCCAGCCGGGCGACCACCTGTCCCTTCTTCACCCACTCGCCCTCGCGCACGAGAAGCTCATCCAGCCGACCGGGAATCTTGAAGGCGATGGTGACTTCGGTGAGTTCGATGCTTCCGGAAACCGAAATCACCTCGGTGGTCTCCGTCCGCAGCCGATTCACCCACACGGCGCCGAGGATGAGGACGACGACAAGCAACGCGAGAATCGGAATGACTTTCTTGAGGGTCATCGGTCACCTGGTGAGCTGACGAATGGTTCCCATGGCCTGAGCCAGTGCGATGCGGGCCAGATTGTAGGCATAGAGGGCGGAAAGGTAGTTGTGGCGGGCGCGTTCCAGCCGCGTTTGGGCATCGGTCAGTTCGAGGCTGGTGGTGACGCCGGCCTGATAGCGACGACGCGCTTGCTCCAGTTCGCGCTCGGCCAGGGCCACTCCTTCCTGGGCCACCTTCACCTGTTCGTCGGCCGAGCGCAGGCTGTCGAGCGCCACGCGAATTTCCAGCTCGATTTGCTGGCGCAGATCGGTGGTGCGAATCTGTTCCTGCTGGAACTGGGCGAAGCTCTCGGCGCGACGGGCGTCGCGGCGTCCGCCGTCAAAAACGGGCAGACGGAGGGCGACTCCATAGGTGCGCGTCGGGATCAGGTGTGCGGCGCTCGTGCCAATGGAACCGTAGTCCGCATAGCCGACAAGTGACGGCAGACGTTCGAGGGCGACGGCGCGATAGGCCCGTCGGGCGCTCTCCTGGCGATGCTGTTGCGCTTTGAGATCGGCTCGCGCCTGAAGCGCCACGGCCAGCGCCTGTTCCACCGTCAGGGTTTCGACGGGAACATAGGCCAGAGGATCGGTGAGATCGAGCGTCAGCGTGAGGTCCAGCCCGATAGCCCGCAACAGTTCCAGATGCGCCTGACGACGTTGCGTCTGTGCCGCCAGCAGGCGCTGTCGTTCGTTGGCCAGTTGAACCTGCGCCCGCGTGACCTCGATGGCCGTGCCCGTTCCCGCTTCTTTTTGGTCGCGTGCGAGTTTGAGCAACGCTTCGGCCAGGGCGACGTTGGCCTCCGCCGTTTTCACTTCGGCGTCGGCTCGGACGGCCGCCAGATAGAGTCGCGCCACCTGCGCCGCCACCTGATCGCGCACGCTCTCGCTTTCGGCATGAGCGGCGGTCACACCCGCGCGAGCGGCCTGAAATCGCTCGATGCTGCTCACGTCGAAGAAACTCTGGCTGAGCGTCGCCCGCGCATCCACGACCGTGAAGGGCCCCACCCGTGAGGGCAGGCGAAAGCCCGGCAGGGGAAGCGTAAAGCGAATGCCCAACGCCTCCAGATTACGCGTCAGGTTTTGCTGTCCGAGCGTCGCTTCCACCGTCGGCAGGAGAGCCGACCGTGCCTGATGAGCTCGTGCCTCGGCCTGACGACGCAGTGCCTCCGCCAGTTGGATCCGGGCATTTCCTTCGGGCGCCAGTGCTATTTCCATCGCCTGCTTGAGACTGAGCGGCAGAGGAGCTTTCTCCTCTTCGGTCGGCGACAAGCGCCATCCAGATGAGGGCGATTGTGGCAGCGCCGATGCGAGAGAAAAAACCACAACAGTGACGAGAACGCAGGTGCTCATACTCGGTCTCCTCCAGTTCCTCGGTTCTTCCGCGAAACTGCTGTGTCACTCATGACGGCGGACCCGCAGCGGAGACGGATACCGCCGGCTGACCGGCGGAGTCCATGGGAAGAAGCACATAGAAGATGCTGCCGCCGCCGGGATTATCTTCGACCCAGATGGCTCCCTGATGCGCCTGGACAATGGTGCGACAGATGGCCAGCCCGAGCCCCACGCCCTGACCGGAGAGTTTCTTGCCCTGACGAACCTGGTGAAACTTCTCGAAGATTTTTTCCTTGTGAGCATCGGGAACGCCGGGGCCGGAATCGGAGACCGCGAGCAGGAGCAACTCTCGGTCAGAATCGGCGCGATCCAGCGCCTGTCGCCAGAAGGCCGGGAGATGAGGCGGAATCCCGACGATGACCTGCGCCCGAACCCCAATCGTGCCTCCCGGGGGCGAGAACTTATAGGCATTTTCCAGCAGATTGGTCAGAACCTGGAGGAGGCGATCACCATCACAGGTCGCCAGGACCGGTGGTTGAGGCAGATCAACCTCCAGCCGCAACTTCTTCTCTCCCGCCCGCGCCTCGAACTCGGCCAGCGCCGCGCGAACGATCTCGATCACGTCTTGCTGTTTCCGGTCGTATTCCATCACTCCCGCTTCCATGCGAGAGAGATCGAGCAAATTGCTGATCATCGCCGCCAGACGGCGACCGCTCTGCCCGGTCAGTTCGAGCAACCGGCGCTGCCGATCCGTCAGCGGTCCGGGAATCTCATCGAGCAATAACCGGATGGTCTCCTGCATCGAGGCCAGCGGCGCTTTCAACTCGTGCGAGACATGTGAGACGAAATCTCTCTTCATCTGGTCGAGTTCGCCGAGCCGCTCGGCCATGGTGTTGAAGTCGCGGGCCAGTTGCGCGAATTCGTCCCGGCCGCGTGCGTCCAGGTGAACCGAGAAGCGCCCCTCGGCCAGCGCGCGGGTTCCCTCGGTCAGTTGTCGGAGAGGATCGGCGATGGAACGAACGATGAAAAAGGAAATGAGGATGGCGAGCAATACACCGGTGACGGTCGCCAGCGAGGAGATCTCGCGCGCTCGCTTGGCCGTCTCCGTGGAGGTGTTCACCTGAGCCTGGATCGTTTCCTGCGTCGCTTGAATGACTGTCTGCGTTTGAGTGCGAAGAAGGCTCAAGTTCTGAATCAAGCCGGAGAGAATCTCACGAATCCGCTCCAGGTCTCTCACCTCGCCCGGACGGAGCGTGGTGAGCAGGGATTCCTGGCGGGAGGCGACAGCGGAGAAATCACTCCACATCTGGGCGAGGCGGGCGACCTCGCGGGCTTCTCGCTCCGAGTGACCGAGAGCCCGCATCCGGGCCAGATTCGCGGTAAACGCCTCGCGGGCTTTTTTCACTTCGGCTGCGTATTCGGGACGCCCCGTGGCGACGAATTTCCCCGTGGCTTCTTCCAGTTGACGGAGATCGCTCAGAAGTTCCAGCGCCGTGATGGCCGCGCGGAAATTGATCTCCGAAAGCTGCCGATTGATCGCCTCCATCTCATGAATGAGCGAGATGTGATAGACGAGCAACCCGACCATGAGCAGGATGAGGATGCTGTAGCCGAAGGCGATCTTGGTCGCGATTCTCATCTCACTCGATCCCGTACGCTTTCAGCTTGTTGCGGATCGTCTTGACGTCGAGGCCGAGCTGACGAGCCGCCTCGGCTTTGTTATTGCCCAGGCGCTTGAGCGTTTGCAGGATCAGTTCCTTTTCCGCTTCGGCCAGCGATACGCCGAGAGGCAGAACGAGCTTCTCTCCCGGACCGGGCATGGGGCGCTGAATGTAGGGAGGAAGATGCGTCGTCTCGATCCAGCCGTGCTTGGCCAGGATGACGGCGCGTTCCATGACATTACGAAGCTCGCGCACATTTCCCGGCCAGGAATAGTCGGTGAGCCGGATCATTGCCTCGGCGCGAAGGCCCTCGACCTGCGCCCCATGCTTGGCGTTGAATTCCCTGAGGAAATGATGGACAAGCAGAGGAATGTCCTCCTTGCGCTGGCGGAGCGGCGGCAAGACCAGCGTGAAGACATTCAACCGGTAGTACAAATCCTCGCGCAATTTTCCCGCGGCAATGGCCTGCGTGGGATCTTGATTGGTCGCTGCCAGCACGCGCACATTGACGACGTACTCGTGACGGCCCCCCAGACGACGCACGCGTCCGTCTTCGAGAACCCGGAGCAATTTGGCCTGAAGGCCGACGGGCATTTCGGCGATCTCGTCGAGCAGGAGCGTGCCGCCATCGGCCAGCTCAAAACACCCGGGACGAACGGCAATCGCCCCGGTGAACGCTCCCCGCTCGTGCCCGAACATTTCACTCTCGATGAGCCCTTCGGGGATGGCTGCCGCATTAATGGCCACGAACGGCCCCTGAGCCCGCGGGCTCAGTTGGTGGATCGTGCGGGCAACGAGTTCCTTCCCCGTTCCGCTCTCGCCGGTGATGAGGACGGATGCATCGGTGGCCGCCAGCGTCTTGATCAGGGCGTAGACCTGACGCATCGCCGGGCTCACACCGATGAAAGGACCGAATCCCGCGCCCTTCTCCAGTTCGGCGACCAATCGTTCGGCGTCCCACCGCTGCCGAACCTCTTTCTCCGCTTCCTCGATCACCGCCTTGAGCTTGCTGTAATCGAGCGGTTTGGTGAGGAAATCTCGGGCTCCCTGCTTCATGGCTTCCACGGCCACCTCCACGTGACCGTAGGCCGTCATGAGGATCACCGGGCGCGCGGGATTCCCCGCTTTCAACCACTGTAAGAGCTCGACGCCGGAAATATCCCCCATGATGACATCGGAGATCACGATGTCGGGATTTTCTGCGGCGATGAGGTCCTTGGCCTGATGACCATCGGCGGCGAGACGGACGTCATAGCCCCACTGCCGGAGGCGCATCTCCAGCACCTCGCGCATCACCACATCATCGTCAACCACTACGATTTTCAGTTGTCGCTCGTTCATGAGAACCCACTATCAAACTCTGTCGGCGTGCAAGACACAGGCGACCGAAGAGTCGCACACATTATGGCGCAGGAGGCGGCAAAGGTGAAGCGAGCGCCGGATGAGTCCCGGCTCGTTGGCCGACGGACATTGCACCAGAGCAGCATTAGCACACGGGCACAGGGCCTCGCTCCGTTTGACCCCCGCGCGGACCTTCACCGGGCGTTTGTTGAGGTAAGAGACTCCGAGACACCTATCGGTCGCCGGTTAGGCGGCCTCATGGCGATTCGCCTGATCCAAGTCAGCAAAAGTGATATGCATCGCCGTCGGCGGGCACTCTCGCCGACGGATGCACGACACATAAACCCATGCCCTCCGAAGCACGCGAACCCCACGAAAGGCCGCATTGCTTCCCCTTTCGTGTCCTCCGCGCGTTGGGCGGGCTGAGGCCGTTATTGAAACTCATACGCGCCGAGGTCTACGGTCGCCGTTCCATCACCGTTGCCGTCCACGACGCGTGGGGTCCCGACCAGATCGGTCAGGACCCCGACGATAGCCGCGTTGCTGCCCCGGTCAATCGCCGGAGAATTCGACTGGAGTCGGAAATTGCCAGCTGAAGGATTCACAAATCTCGGATCGCCGGTGAGATTGTTGTTCTGAGCAGCGAACGTTCCGTCTCCGATCAGCGTGAAGCTTACATCAGTCGAGGCGATGCCGTCGAGATCGTCCGCGTTGCCGCTGACGATCGAGTTGACGATGATCGCCCGTGAGTTCGAGCCTAGCACGGTACCGACGCCGAGACTGCTATTCGAAGCGACGGTGTTGTTGATGAGGTTGACTTGAGCGCCGACAGTCGGCGTATCGGACGACGCGTTGAGGACAACGCCCGCCCTGTTGCCGGTAATTACGTTGTTGATCAGCCTGGCTCGCGTCGAGAAGATGATCACTCCCTGATTTCCATTGCCGACGATCTCGTTATTCTGAATCAAAAACTCTCCCGCCGTATTGACCAGCTCAATTCCGCGATCAAAGAAGGTCGTTGAGTTTCGGTCATTGTTGTTGAGAATCTTGTTGCCGATGATGTCCCCCGATGTTTGAGCGAGAAGGAAGATGCCTTCCTGCCGGTGATTTTCAATCGTGTTGCTTCGGACCATGACGACTGATCCGGTCGCCGAGCTGCCGGAGACCGTCGCCAGGATACCGATGGAGTTGCCGGATATGGTATTGCCTGTCAGCGTGACGCTGGAGCTGAAAATGATGACCCCGTGGCTGGCGTTGCTGGAGATCGTGTTGTTCTTGATCTCCATCGGTTGGGCTAGATCTTGAACCTCGATCCCCCGATCAAACGCTGAATCGGGATCAGTGTCGTTGTTGTTCTGAATCGTATTGCCCTCGATGGAACCGGACGATCTGGTGAAGAAGATGATGCCGGTCCCACGATTACTCTCGACCCGGTTATTTCGCAAGATCATTTGAGAGGCAGAGACGCTGACGCCGCGTTGATTGCTCGTGATCACGTTGTTGATGAGGGTTACGCTCGCGCCGTTGCGGGCCCGCACGCCGGCACCCCCTCCAGAGGAGAAGTTTCCGCCTCGGATCATCAGCCCCTCGATGGTGACGCCGGTCGCGCCATCAATTTCGATGGCATGCCCCTCTCTGGAGCTTCCGTCAATCACCGGGGTTCGACCTTGAGCCGCGCGGACGGTGATGCCGTTGGTGGTGATCCGCAGGTTCTCGCGATACGTCTCCGAGTCAATGATCTCGACGATCTCGCCTTGCTTGGCGTCGTCAATCGCCGTTTGCACGCTGGTGAAATCGCCGCCGCCGTGTTGAGCGACCCGAATGATCCTCGGCCCTCGCGGCGCAAATTGGAAGTTGAACACCAATGTGCCGCCTGTCGGCTTCGGACCGAACGCGGTCACCATGAAGAGGTAGGTCCGTCCCCCGGTCACATCCAGTCTGATCTGCGAGGCCAATCCGCCCCCGCTGTCATCATCGCACGCGAGTTCGGTGAGAGAGCCGCACGAGCCGGTATACGCCGAGAGGACCGTGTCGTAGTTGCTCCCAGCAGTATCAGCAGTGACGGTGCCGGTTGTGGTTGGAGTGAACCTATACCAGACGCTGTTGGAATTGCGCGCCGGGCCGCCGAGTGTACACGATTGCAGCGGATCGTCACTGGAGCTGGTCGCCTTCGTCGTATCAAGCGTCTCGGTGAAGGGCAGCGTGGTGATCTCTCGGGCATTGAGGCAACTATCGTTCGGGCCCTGATCGCTCGACGTTCCGCGCGTGTGGTCGAAGCTGAAGGCCAAGAAGGCCGCCGAACCAAGCGACAGCACCTGCTGACCGGTTCGGGTATTGTGAATGCGGACATCGGTGCCGACAGCGATGGCCACCGCATCTCCATCCAGGCTGAACGCCACAAACGTGGCCGAGGCGAGCGACAGTATCTGTTGGCCGTTTCGCGCGTTGTGGAGGCGTACATCAGCGCCGACAGCGATGGCGACCGTCTCTCCATCCGACGAAAAACCTAAAAACGTCGCCGAGCCGAGCAATACCACTTGCTGACCGGTTCGCGCGTTGTGGATGCGAACGTCGCTGCCCACACCGAAAGCCACCGTCTCCCCTTCGGGCGAGAACCCCAGGAACGTCGCCGACCCCAACGAGACTGTCTGCTGACCCGTCCGCGTGTTGTGAATCCGAACGTCGGTGCCCACGCCGATGGCAACAGTCTGTCCATCAGGTGAAAAACCCAAAAACGTCGCCGACCCCAGCGACACCACCTGCGCGCCCGTGCGGGCATTGTGAATGCGAACGTCGCTGCCGACGCGGATGGCCACTGCTCCTGAATCCGGGCTGAAGCCCAGGAAGGTGGCCGAGCCGAGCGACACCACCTGCGAGCCGCTCTGAACATTGTGGATGCGCACATCGGTGCCGACAGCGATGGAAACAGTCTCTCCGTCAGGCGAGAACGCCAGGAACGTCGCCGAGCTGAGCGACAGTACCGGCTGGCCCGTCCGAGCGTTATGGATGTGAACATCGCTGCCCACCTTGAGGGCGACCGTCTCTCCATCCGGCGAGAATCCCAGAAAAGTGGCCGAGCCGAGTGACAGAAGCTGCTGACCGGTTTGTGCATTGTGGATGCGCACATCGGTCCCCACGCCGAGGGCGACGGTTTGTCCGTCCGGCGAGAACCCGAGGAATGTCGCCGGGCCGCTTGACAATATCTGCTGACCGGTTCGCGCATTGTGGATGCGAACGTCGCTGCCCACACCGATGGCGACCGTCTCTCCATCCGGCGAAAAACCCAAAAACGTCGCCGACCCCAGCGACACCACCTGCGCGCCCGTGCGGGCATTATGGATCCGAACATCTGTGCCTACGCCGATGGCTACCGTCTCGCCTTCGGGCGAGAACCCCAGGAACGTCGCCAATCCCAACGACACCGTTTGCATACCCGTTTGCATGTTGTGGATTCTGACCTCGTTCCCCACACTGAGAGCGGCGGTTTGCCCGTCCGGCGAAAACCCCAGGAATGTCGCCGACCCCAGCGACACCACCTGCTGGCCGGTGAGAGCGTTGTGAAGTTGAACACTGTTCCCGACCCTGGTCGCTATCGTCTCGCCGTCGGACGAGTATGCCAGGAACGTCGCCGAACTGAGCGACAGCGCCTGAGCGCCCGTTTGGGTGTTATGGACTCTGACCTCGGGGCCAACACCGATGGCAACTGTCTCTCCGGACGGGCTGAAGCCAAGAAAGCTGGCCGAGCCGAGCGACAGCGCCTGAGCGCCCGTCCGGGTGCTATGGATCCTGACATCCGAGCCCACGCCAATGGCTGCACTGTTACTGTCTTTGTCAACCGGACTGAGGATCAACTCATAACCGCCGCTGGAAGCGCTCCTGGAGGACGTCACGAGAATGATGTAGCTACCCGTCACTGGCAACTGAATCACGTTGATGAGAGCGTTGGTGCCCGAGCCGGAGTTATCGTCGTGGATGACTCCGATGGTGGAACCCACATGTGAGCGAAGCTGACCGAATACAGTGATGGTATCTGTTGCTGCTGGCAGGCTCGGATTGGTGGCCGTAGCGATGGCTGTATAAACGTTGCGCCCAACACGGCAGGGCACGGCGACGCTGAAACTGCCATCAATGCCGACATTCGCGGTGACATCGCCTTGACCATCGCCGGTGGTATCAATCACGACCGACTGCAGTCCGACGACGCCGGGCAAGGAGGCGGTGACCTTCGGAACATCCGCGAAGGTGGGAATGGCGGTGAACGTGCCGCCGGTCACCTGAGCGATTTCCGTCAGTGAGGCCGGACTCACGCCACTGCCAATCCCGAACGTATCAATGCGAATCCCGCCCGGGCGAAAGCGTTCGAGCGGTCCGCCAGGCTGTTTGTAACTGTCATTGTCGGGGGCTCCATCTGAGAAAAAGAGCACCACCTCCGAAATACTGTCAGTGGCGCTGGAGGGAGCTAAAGCCGTCAAGGTCTTCTCAAGCGCATCTCGGTAATTGGTGGTGCCCGATCCGATCCGTGGCAGTCCGGCCTCTATTTGAGCGCGGGAGCGAGTGAGCGGCACGACGATGGCGGCGGTGCTATGAAACTGAACCAACGCAACCGACGACGAGAGCAATCCATCATCATCGGGATCGAGTGCGGCGAGAATCGCGCGCACACCCGCAACTTGTAAGCTGTGCTCCTGATCGTCCACGCTGCCGGAGACATCGAGCACAATACAGACTTCAAGATTGGTGGGAACGCCGGTTCCCGTCACGCCGGCTTTGCCGGTTAACTGAATGTTGGTCGGACTGGCCGGGATGGGAATCGTCGAACCATCAGGCGGCGAAGTGATGTTGACGAAGACGCCGGCTTGTTGCAACTGGTCGGCGAACGATGCCGAGATGATGTCCGAACTTTCGGCATCGAGCATTTCTGCCGACGTCGGTGGTTTCGGAAATAGTCGTGAGGCGTCGAGAAAGAGCGTCACGGCCGGATCGAGCGCGCCGGAGGTCGAGTTGACTTCGATTTTGACCGATTCACCGGCGATGCCTTGGAACTGGTAGATGTCGGCATCAGAGTTATAGTCAATGACGCCCTGCACGCGCTGGCCAATCAGAATACTCCCGCCCTCAACGTCCACGCTCGGTCCTTGCGCGAGCGCCGCGGGCGCGGGTTCAATGTCGGGATTGGGCAAAATGGCGTGATCAGAGTTTATAGTCTCAAGAGAAGCTCCAGAGCTGATCGGAGCCTCCGAGGAAAGCGGCTGAATCGAAATAGTGCCGAAACCGAGGCAAAAAGTTATGGCAGATGCGAGGATTCTGAACAGGGGGCTTCTCCTTCGGCGCATAAAATCTCCTCCTGAGTGCATGTGAGGGTGGTGGCTGCCCGTCCAACAGGTGAGGGATCTCTAGCCCTCCGGGCAGGTCGTCCGGCGGGCAACATGCTGATCCTCCTCTCACTTTTCTCTCTCACGAAAAAACGTTAAACTGAGAGCAATCAGTGTGCCACAATCCGAATAGGGCAGGGGTGTGACCGAAACGACACCGGCAGCAGGCACCAGTCGGTTAAAATTTCGGCCGAAGATAAATGTCCTCAGCGGCTTAGCAAGGATCTTTCACCGATAGACCTCGTGCACAGCCACCTTCCTTTTCTTAGACTGGTCTCCTTCGGAGTGCGTTCGGGAGGAGCCAAATAACCCAACACACGTCAATTCATGTATAACCCTCTGCTTGGTGAGGGTTTGTATGGGGAGTTAAATGACCACGGCCTGGAGCAAGTTACTCAGGCTGGTTTTAAGCAGGCATGGACCGACTGATATGCGAGGGGACTCGATTCCGGATGGAAAATTCTTGCCCGACATCGTTCACACCCAGTCGGCTGCCCTTAGAGACCTGGTATCTCGCTATAAGGTCAAGTCGTTTTAGTCGGAGGGTGGAAGGGGGGTTCGCTCTGTGCGGCGCGGAGGCAGCACTTTTACGAGCATGCTCGACGACGCGGGTGGAAGGGACC
The DNA here is from genome assembly GCA_035573895.1 of Blastocatellia bacterium. Taxonomy (NCBI): domain Bacteria; kingdom Pseudomonadati; phylum Acidobacteriota; class Blastocatellia; species Blastocatellia bacterium. Next base: position 18,647 of record DATLZR010000176.1, read on the forward strand.
TGAGGTGAAACGCAGGGAGGCTCCCCGCTGGCGTCATATCTCATTGCGGGAGGCTCCACCCACCTGCCTGTTATCAGGTGGTGCGGGCACAGCGCGCAGAGGCAGCCTGCTTGGCGTATTCTGCGTCAGGATGGCTGGCGAATTTTTTGAACCGGTATCAGGGTAATCCACCCGACATCCGGCCGCTGTGAAGGCGATTGTCCCACCTTTTTGTGATGAACGTCCGCTGGTGAGACCGGTCCGCGAGCAATCGAGAGTTTCAGACGGCGGCCTTGCGGAGTTTACGCTTGAGCGCATGAATCTGGCGGCGAATGAGTTTCAGTTGCAGGCGATCGTGAGCGGCAATGGCGGCATCGCGTTTCCTTTTCAGCTCGCGGATCTGGGCCTTGATGGCCATTTTGTTGGCCAGCGCCGCCGCTCGATGCTCGCGGGTATCAATGCCGAGAATCTTGCAGAGCACAAGCAGCAGTTGCTCCTTGTGCATTTGCGTATATCCCCGAAGGGCTTCGGCATGTTCCTCCTTCAAGCCTTCGGCCAGATGGCGAAGTTCACCAACGGTCATCTTCTTGAGCTGTTCGAGCGTGTAGGCCATAGGCATCCTCCATAAGATCATCACCAGTGGAAGAGGTCACGGTTAGAGCTGGCGACCTCGGTCCTCGCCTGCGAGAGCTTCGACTCGAAGGCCCGTTTCCCGGGCGAGCCGATTATGATTCGATCTCATCGTTTCGGTCACCGACGACCTCTCCCGCCACAGGCGATCGGTGTGCAAGCGCAGCTTGAGCAAGATAACCAATACGGCGGTCATTCGTCAAAAAGGGGAATCGCCGGTGTGAGTCGCTCTTTCCGGTGGTGAGATTCGCCCCCTTCGTTGACAAATCAAGAGGCGGTGTGCTAAAAAGTCGTGCTTTCCGAATCGGGGGATTGGCGGCGCACACCGAAACCGATGCCAGAAGAGAAACAAGAAAAGCCAGCAACCAAGCCTGCACCGCCGGCGGCCAAAGCGCCCCCGACGCTCCCGATGGCCGACATTTCCGAGACTCCCCTGGTCCGCCGATTGGCCGAGCACTTCCCCGGGGCGGTTATTGAAGCGCAGGAGATCTTCGGGTTGCCCACGCTCCGCATCGCTCGGGATCACATTGTCGCCGTCTGTCAGTTCTTGCGCGATGATCCGGAGACGCAGTTCGACTTCCTCACCGATCTGACGGCCCGTCACATTCCCGAGGCGGAGAAGCCCTTCCAGGTGATCTATCATCTCTACTCCTTTTCCCGAAATGTGCGCTTGCGGTTGAAGGTTGATCTGGCCGAAGGCCAAACCTGTCCGAGCGTCGTCTCGGTGTGGGGAGCGGCCAACTGGATGGAGCGCGAGGCCTATGATCTCGTGGGGGTGAGGTTCGAGGGGCATCCCGATCTCCGGCGGTTGCTTTTGCCCGAAGACTGGGACGGTCATCCGCTGCGCAAGGACTATCCTCTGACATTTCGCTACAATCGCTGGACGGCTGAGCATCTCAATATGATCGAGTTCCGCGAGGGCACGGAGTATAGCGGGAGGTTCGAGTAGATGCACAAACCCGAAGTCGCCATTACGCGAGAGAAGTTGCTGGCGGCGCGCGAGATGGTCCTCAACATGGGGCCGCAGCACCCCTCGACGCACGGCGTGCTGCGGGTGATCCTCAAACTCGACGGGGAAACCGTCATTGATCTGGACTGCGACATCGGCTATCTCCACCGGGGCGTCGAGAAGATTTGCGAGAATCGCACCTACGTTCACATCGAACCCTATTTTGATCGTCTCGACTATGTGGCCGCCGTCTCCAACGATCTCTGTTACGTCGAGACGGTGGAGAAGATCGCCGGGATCGAGGTGCCGGAGAAAGCCCGCTACATTCGCGTCATCCTGACCGAGCTTCAGCGCATTGCCAGTCACCTGCTTTGGCTGGGCACGCATGCGATGGATATCGGGGCGGTCACGATCTTTCTCTACGCTTTCCGCGAGCGCGAGGAGATTCTGAAAATCTTCGAGAATTACTTCGGTGCGCGGCTGACGGCCAATGCCTTCCGCATCGGCGGCCTCCAATACGACATCTACGACGGCTTCGAGGAGCAGGTGCGCGAGTTCTGTCGGATCTTTCCCGAACGACTCCGCGAGTATGAGACGATCTTGAACGAGAACCGCATCTGGTTACAGCGCACCGTCGGCATCGGCATCCTGACGGCGGAGGAGGCCAAAGACCTCGGCGTCACGGGGCCGGTCCTCCGGGCCTCGGGCGTGAAGTGGGATATTCGCAAGGCCTTTCCTTACGAAGTCTACGATCAGGTGGAGTTCGACATCCCCGTGGGAGAGAACGGGGATACCTATGATCGCTACCTCGTGCGCATGGAGGAGATGCGCCAGAGCCGACGCATCATCCTCCAGTGCCTGGACAAACTGAAGACATTGCATCCGGGGCCGATCCTGGGAAAAGTGCCCAAGATCATCCGCCCGCCACTTGGCGAGGTCTATCATTCGATTGAGTCGCCCAAAGGGGAATTGGGGATTTATCTCGTGAGCAACGGGACGTCGTTCCCGGAGCGACTGCGGATTCGCCCGCCCTCGCTCATCAATTTGCAGGCGCTCAAGAAAATGGCCGTCGGGCATCTGGTGGCCGATGTGGTGGCGCTCATCGGCTCGATTGATATTGTCCTGGGGGAAGTGGACCGATGAGGGGATCCGGCGCGAGGAGAGAAAGCAATGGAGATTCTTCGGGCGCTCGCTGAGAATCCGGTTATCGCCGAGTACGTACTGGCGCGGCTGCCGGCCATCATCATCGTGCTCTTTCTCATTCTGACGGCGGCGGCCTATCTCGTCTATGCCGAGCGCAAAATCAGCGCCTTCATTCAAGCCCGATTGGGGCCGATGCGCGTGGGCCCGTGGGGATTGCTGCAACCACTGGCCGATGCGCTCAAGCTCCTGTCCAAGGAAGACATCATCCCGGCGCGAGCCGACCGAACGATCTTCGCGCTCGCTCCCATCATCTCGGTGGCGGCGGCGCTCGTGGTTCTGGCCGTTCTTCCCTTCGGTCCGGGACGGGCGACGATTACCGATGTGAATATCGGGTTGCTGTTTATCCTCTCGGTCTCATCGGTCGGCGTGCTGGGAATCATCCTGGGAGGCTGGGCGTCCAACAGCAAATATCCGCTTCTGGGGGCGCTGCGCTCGTCGGCGCAGATGGTCAGCTACGAAGTGGCGATGGGATTGGCGCTCATCGGTCCGCTCATGCTGGCCAAGACGCTCTCGATGGTCGGGATCATCGAGGCCCAGATGAGCGATGGGCTGTGGTACATTTTCTACCAGCCGATGGCCTTCCTCATCTTCCTCATCGGCGGACTGGCCGAGACCAATCGCGCGCCCTTCGACCTGCCTGAAGGGGAGTCGGAACTCGTCGCCGGGTTCCACACCGAGTACAGCGGTTTTCGCTGGGCGCTCTACTTCGTCGCCGAGTACACCAATATCGTCGTCTCGGCGGCTGTCGCGGTGACGCTCTTTCTCGGCGGCTGGCATTTTCCCGGTCTGACGAGGATCGCCCAACCCGGCACGGCGCTCTACACGGTCCTCAGCATCCTGGTCTTCGCCGTGAAGGTTCTGGCCATCGTCTATTGTTTCATCTGGTTCCGCTGGACATTTCCCCGCTATCGCTACGATCAATTGATGGACCTGGGGTGGCGCTGGCTGATCCCGGCAGCGATGGCCAATATCTTGCTCACCGGAGCCATCCTCGTCATCGGTCAGGATATGGGACTGGTCGAGACGGTGGCGACGGCTACGGGCGAACGGCTCGTGAGCGTGGGACTGTGGGGCAAGCTCTTTCTGATCGCCGCGGCGCTTTTGCTGACCATTCCCATCACCTGGGTCATACTGGCCATCATCAATCGCCGCTCGGCGGATTTCAACCTGCGCGTCCAGCGCCAGATTCGGTTGAGCGAAGCCGGAGAGGCGGACAAGGAAGTTTTCGCTCGGGTCTGATGGAGAGCCTCGACGATTCGGAGACCGAAAGAGCACGGGCGATACGCCCAAGGAGAGGATCATGGCCGAGAGACGACGCAACTGGAAGGAAACGATTGCTCGGTTCCTGTTGCTCGACCTCATCAAGGGGTTGCTGGTGACCTTCAAGTATCAGGCGCCGAAGCATTGTTACACCGAACAATATCCCAAGGTGCGACCGAAGATCGCCGAACGGTTTCGGGGAGCGCCCCGATTGAATCTCGATCCGGAGACGGGCGAGACGCTCTGCATTGCGTGCAACCTGTGCGCCGTCGCCTGTCCGGAAAATCTCATCACGGTGATCGAAACCGTCAAGGAATACGTTGATCACGAGGGGAAGACGAAAAAGAAGCGGGTGCTCGCCGACTACACCTACGATACGTCGCGCTGCATGTTCTGCGGCCATTGCCAGGATGTCTGTCCGACCTACGCCATCGAGCTGACGCAGGAGTTCGAGCTGGCCATCTATCGGCGAAAGGATTTCGTCTGGTCGTGGGAGATGCTGGAGAAGGGAATCGAGCAACCGATCTATACCCGCTGAAGAGGCGATGGAACTGAAAGGGGCACAAACGGTCTTCTATTACCTCCTGGCGTTTTTCACCCTCATCATGGGCCTGTCGCTCATTCGGGCGCGGTCGGCCGTGCACGCGGCGCTCTTTCTCATGGGGACGCTCATCGGCGTGGCCGGATTGTTTCTGCTGCTCCATGCGGAGTTCGTCGCCGGCGCGCAAATTCTCATCTACGTGGGTGGAGTGGTCGTCCTCTTCATCTTCGTCATCATGCTGGTGAACGTGCGCGACGAGATCACGGAAGCAACCCGCCTCTTCACCCGACAGGAGCTGGCGGCGTGGATTCTCGTTGGACTTCTCGCCGTGGGAACGATCATCGCCATCCGGCGGGAGCCCAACCTCATCCCCCGCGAAATCACACCGCCGGCGGCGGAAGAAACCGAGGCCGCCGCCCCGCAGTCGAGTGATACGCAGAACGTCGGTCACACGCTCTATACCAAGGCGGCGCTCCCGTTTGAGATCGCCTCGCTGCTGCTGCTTGTTGCCATTATCGGTTCGGTCGTCCTGGCGCGCACGCGGCGACAGGAAGAAACGTTTGACTGATCCGCCCGCCGGGCATGTGAGGGTGACGCGGGCAGGAGTAAGGAGCCACCTATGGGCGACTGGATGGGATTGGTGATCTGGCAAGAACCGGTGTCGTTCTGGGAACGCCTGGCGGCGGGCCTGACAGCTCCCAAAGGCATCGCCGATTTCGTCGTTCTGAGCTTCATGCTTTTTGCCATCGGCGTGCTGGGCGTGTTGTCGCGGCGGAACATTCTGATCATCTTCATGTCCATCGAACTGATCCTCAACGCCGCCAACCTGAACTTCATCGCCTTCACCCGCTACTGGCAGACGGCGGGGAAGATCGGGGAAAACATGGGGCACATCTTCACCATCTTCATCATCGTGGTGGCGGCTGCCGAAGCGGTGATCGGTCTGGGGATCGTCATCGCGCTCTACCGCAATCGGCACACGATCGCCATTGACGAAATTGATCTCCTGAAATGGTGACATGCTGAAACTCATCTGGCTCATCCCGACGCTTCCGCTGCTCAGTTCCGCGTTTCTTGGGATTTTCGGCCGACGCTGGCGATTGTCGGAGAAAACGGTCTCCTGGATCGGCTGTGGTTCAGTCCTGCTGTCGCTGCTGATCTCCATCGGGGCCGTCACGGAGTTCGCCCGCGAGTACTGGCCGACGCATCACCGTCCCTACCTCTCCCGCGAAGCCGGAGGCTTCCCGCACTCTTTCACCTGGGTGATCGGCGGGGACGCTCGCCTCAGTCTCGGACCGGAGGCCGGTAAGACGGTTCCTCTGGTCGTCGAGTGGTCATATCAACTGGATCAGCTCTCGGCGGTGATGATCCTGGTGGTCACCTTCGTGGGCTTCTGGATTCACGTCTTTTCCATCGGTTACATGCGAGGGGAGGGGGGATACTATCGCTTCTTCTGCTACATGAACCTGTTCATGTTCATGATGCTGACGCTGGTGATGGCCTCGAACTTTCTCATGATGTTCGTGGGCTGGGAGGGCGTCGGGCTGTGTTCCTATCTGCTCATCGGATTCTATTTCCACTGGGACTATGCGATCTACGCCAACAAGAAGGCATTCATCGTCAACCGCATCGGGGATTTTGGATTTTTGCTGGCGCTGCTGGCGGTCTTCTCCTTGTTCGGCACGCTGCAATTCACCGAGGTGCTGGAACTGGCCAAAGACAATGCCTATCTGCCGCAGGAGAGTTTCGGGATGTGGGGGCTCGCCTCCTGGATAGCTCTGGGCCTGTTCATCGGAGCGACGGGCAAGAGCGCTCAGCTTCCCCTGTACGTGTGGTTGCCCGATGCGATGGCCGGTCCGACGCCGGTCTCCGCTCTCATCCATGCGGCGACGATGGTCACGGCTGGCGTTTACATGGTCACCCGCACAAACGTCATCTTTCAGAAATCTCCGACGATGATGTTTGTGGTCGCACTGGTCGGGGTGGCCACGGCGATTCTGGCGGCTTCGATCGGTTTCACCCAGCGGGACATCAAAAAAGTCCTGGCCTATTCGACAATCTCGCAACTGGGCTATATGTTTCTGGCCTGCGGCGTGGGGGCGTTCACGGCGGGTATTTTCCACCTCTACACCCATGCGTTTTTCAAGGCGCTGCTCTTCCTCGGCGCGGGTTCCGTCATCATCGCACTCCATCATGAGATGGATATGGAGCGCATGGGCGGACTGGCTCGGTTCATGCCGACGACCTACCGCACGTTTCTGGCGGGGTGGCTCGCCATCTGCGGGATTCCGCCTCTGGCCGGTTTCGTGAGCAAGGATGAGATTTTATGGCGGACATTTTCAACGATGGCGATTCCCGGCGGGCGGTGGTTGTGGCTGGCGGGATTTGTGGCCGCCGGGATGACGGCGTTTTACATGACGCGACTGGTGGCACTCACCTTCTGGGGCCAGCCGCGATTCGTCATCGCGGGGGGAAGCGGAGCCGCCCACGATTCCGGTCATCATCATGGCGGAGCCCACGAAGTGAAGGAGTCTCCGCCGGTCATGACCGTGCCGCTCATCGTCCTGGCCATCGGAGCGATTGCGAGCGGCTGGGTCGGTTGGCCGGCGTCGCTTGGCGGCGGGAACTGGTTCGAGCACTGGCTCGAACCGATCATCTGGCGAGGGACTGAAGCGGGCGCCGGTGGGGCTTTGCACGCCCCGTCGGCATCCGCTGCGGAAGCAGCTCAAGCCGGCCACCACGACGCAACGGAATATCTCCTGATGCTCGCTTCGGTTCTTCTCGCGGCAGCGATTATGTACTGGTGCGCTACGCTCTATGTCCGACGACGCGCGCGCGTGAAAGAGCTGACGGCGGCGCTCGGTCCGCTCTACCGTGCCAGCGCCAATAAATACTGGGTGGATGAGTTCTACGAGGGCGTCTTCGTCAACGGGCTGACGCTCGGTCTCAGCCGCCTCAGTTGGCGCGTGGATGCGCTGGGCGTTGACGGTGGCGTCAACGGCTCGGCCTGGCTCACGGTCCTCTGGAGCAAGATCTCGGGCTGGGTTGACCTCTACGTCGTGGATCTGCTCGTCAACGCCGTGGGATGGACGGCGAAGATTTTCTCCGCCATTTTCCGTCGCGCCCAGACGGGCTTTGCCCAAAATTACGCTCTGGTCATCACGACGGGGTTATTCATTCTCACCGCCGTCTATCTCGTGCTGAAGTTATAAAACGGGGAGAGTCAGAGCTATGGCACAGCATATCCTCTCCATCATCACCTGGCTGCCGACCCTGGGGGCACTCATCATCATCTTCTTTTTCCATCGGGAGAAAAAACACGCCATTCGCGTGTTCGCCAATATCTGGGCGATTCTGAGCTTTCTCCCCTCGCTCTACTTGCTCACCTATGATCGGCAGCTTGGCGGGATTCAGTTCATCGAGGATCACGACTGGATTCCCCAGATCGGCGCCCGCTACCAGTTGGGCGTGGACGGCATCGCCGTCGTCCTGACGCTTCTGACGACGCTCACGGGCGTGATCGCCGTCGCCTGCTCCTGGGGGTTCATCAAAGAGCGGGTGAAGGAGTACTATGCCGTTCTGCTCCTGCTTCAGACGGGGATTCTCGGCGTGTTCGTCTCGATGGACATGTTCCTCTTTTACGTCTTCTGGGAAGTGATGCTCGTGCCGATGTACTTCATCATCGGCGTCTGGGGCAGCGATAATCGGCTCTATGCCGCCATTAAGTTTTTCATCTACACGTTATTCGGTTCGGTGGTGATGCTGCTGGCGCTGCTGAAGCTCTACTTCATTTTCCCCAACTATCTGAAGGATCCCGAGATTGCCCAGGCCGTGATGCAGGCAGCGCGGTTCATCTCCGGTGAGAACGAGCCGATGTATCGGATGATACAGAACGCCATTGATCTGGGCGTGCAGGGGCGGCATACCTTTAACATCATGGCCATGCAGGCGCTGGGAACGGCCCGACACGCCGGCGGACCGGTCATTCCCCTGGATTTGCAAATCTGGTTATTCGCCGGATTCTTCCTGAGCTTCGCCATCAAGGTGCCGATGTTTCCCTTCCACACCTGGCTGCCTGATGCGCATACGGAAGCGCCCACAGCGGGCTCGGTCATTCTGGCGGGTATCCTCCTCAAGCTGGGAACCTACGGTTTCGTCCGCTTCAATCTGCCGATCTTCCCCGATGCCAGCAGCGATCCTCGCGTCGTCCGCATCATGGTCTTCCTCGCCCTGATGGGGATCATCTATGGCGCCCTCGTGGCGATGGCTCAGAAGGATTGGAAGCGGCTGGTCGCCTATTCCTCGGTCAGTCACATGGGCATGATCATGATCGGCATCTTCGCCCTGAATCCCAACAGCTTGAATGGAGCCGTTCTCCAGATGATCAATCACGGCATCTCCACCGGGGCGCTGTTTTTGATCGTCGGCGTCGTCTATGAACGACACCACACGCGCATGATCGCTGACTATCGCGGACTGAGTCATGTGATGCCGGGATTCGCCACGGTCTTTCTCATCATGACGATGTCCTCGATCGGATTGCCGCTTCTGAATGGCTTCATCGGTGAATTTCTCATCCTGCGGGGAGTATTTGAGGAGAATCGCCTGTGGGGGGCGCTGGCGGCGACGGGCATTGTCCTGGGTGCGGGTTATATGCTCTGGCTCTATCAACGCACCATGTACGGCGAGGTGAAAGAAGACAACAAGCATTTGCCCGATCTCTATCCCCGCGAGTGGGCGTATTTCGCGCCGCTGCTTGTCCTTGTTTTCTGGATCGGAATCTATCCCAAGCCGTTTTTGAGCTATTTCCAGAAACCGGTGGCGGTCATCGTCGAGCAGGTTCGACCGGGCTACGCCGCCGGAGCCGTCGAGCGTGCGGGCGCACCCGTCGCTCCGATCATCGGGACGGCTCAGCAGGGACGATGAGAGAGTATTCCACAGTAGCGCGGACTTTCGAGTCTGCCATGTATGCGCAAGCGGGGGAGCTTGCACCACGGGTTCGGAGGAGGATGAGTGGATGATCTTACTCCAGCTTCCTGACTGGCGATGGCTCGTTGACCAGGCGGTCACTCTCTTGATGCCGGAGATCGTTCTCACGGTCTTCGCCTGTTTTATCCTGGTCTTTGAGATCGGCTTGCGGCCGGCCGAGCGACGGTGGACGGCCTATCTCAGTCTCGCGGGCCTGGGTGCCGCGAGCGCCTCGCTCGCTCAGATGTACGCCAATCTGAAGGGGCATGCGGCCACCGGTTTCTACGGCATGTACACGGTGGATAATTTCGCCATTGTCTTCAAGATCATCTTCCTCATCACGGCGGCAGTGGCCATCGCCCTCTCCATTAAATTCCTCGATATCGAGCGCGAGCAGCGCGGCGAATATTATGCTCTCATCCTCTTCGCCACGACGGGCATGATGCTCATGGCCTCCGGCATTGATCTGCTGAGCATCTTCATCAGCTTCGAGCTGGCCGCGGTGACGATCTACGTTCTGGTCGCCTACTTCAAAGGCGATAAGAAATCCAACGAAGGGGCGATGAAGTATTTCCTGCTCGGCATTTTCTCCTCGGGGATCTTCCTCTATGGGCTTTCGCTGCTGTACGGCGTCACCGGCGAGACGAATTTGCGAGCCATCGCCGCGGCCTTGAGCGAGCAGCAGACGCCGGGCTTCCTGACGATTCTCGCGCTGATCTTCATTGCCGCGGGCCTGTTTTTCAAAGTGGCTGCCGTCCCCTTCCACATGTGGGCGCCGGATGCCTATGAGGGAGCGCCCAGTTCGGTGACGGCGTTCATGTCGGTGGGATCAAAAGCCGCCGCCTTCGCCATCTTCGCCCGCATCTTCGTCTACGGATTACCGAGTCTGCGCGGAGCGACGTCGGTGGAGAACCTCGGTTGGTTATCGCTGCTGGCGGTCATTTCGGCCCTTACGATGACCTGGGGCAACATCGCCGCCCTGACCCAGAGCAACGCCAAACGATTGATGGCCTATTCCTCGATCTCGCACGCCGGATTTCTCCTGCTCGGACTCGTCGCCGGGAATCAAACGGGCTACTTGGGCCTGGTCATTTATCTGTTCGTCTACATCTTCATGAACCTCGGCGTGTGGGGCTGCATCATCGCCCTGCGGCGCGAACGCATCCCCGGCGACCAGGTGGACGATTTTAACGGACTCATCCAGACAAATCCGCTCATCGCCGTGCTGATGACGATCTTTCTCATCAGTCTGGCCGGCATCCCACCAACGGCAGGGTTCGTGGGCAAGTATTTTCTCTTTGCGGCCTTGATCGAAACGGGAGACAAATGGCTGGCGGCATTGGCTGTGGTGGCTGTCATTAACACGGCCCTTTCGCTCTACTATTACGCTCGCTTCATTAAGGCCATGTTCATGGGGCCGGTCGGTGAGAAAACGCCCCTGGCGCTCTCGCCCAGTTTGCGCGTGGCTCTGGTTTCGGCCGCCCTCATGGTGGTGATTGTCGGCGTCTATCCCAAACCGTGGATCGCCCTCACCCGTCTGGCTGCCCAGCAACTGGTTCAAACATCCAGTCCTCTCATCACTCCTTTCTGACGTGAGCCACGGGATGAGATACTTTCGCGAGGTGGTCGGTCAGGAGTTGATGTGGGTGCAGCCGAAGCGGCTCACGCGCCGGTATGAACTGCGGGTGGGTGAGGACGTCCTGGCGACGCTCCAGTGGCAGGAGATGTTTGGTTCGCTTGCCGTGGCGGAATCAGCCGACGGACAGTGGACGCTCAAGCGCAGCGGGTTTCTCCGCGCCCGGGTGACGATACGGGTCGCTGGCTCGGATTGCGACAGTGCCGTGTTTGTGGCCGGATGGTGGGGAAATGGAATCCTGGAGTTCCTCGGTGGGCCGCGATTCATCTGGAAACCGCTTAACTTCTGGCGCTCGGAATGGGCCTGGACGGGCGTTGATGGAGCCTTGCTTCTTCGCGTGAAGAGGAAGTTCACGTGGACGAAGGTAGAAGGACGAGTTCAGATTGAACCCACCGCCGGTTCAGTTCCTCAGCTTTCGCTTCTGGCCATTCTTGGGTGGTACCTTGTCGTCATCTTATCGTCCTGAGGGGGGAAGACTCCATCGCCCCGATTGCCCTCGTCGGGTGACGGCTCTGTAGCGGTAATTCACAAGGGGAATCGCCAACAACAAAATGGGGAGCAGTGTATGGGTCTCCCCCACGACTGCTCCCCCCTCGTGCTCAAAACAAGTTACTTCCCACTAATGGGGATAACCTGACCCCGCAGCTCGCCTCCCGGATTGGCCTGAGTGTGAAGGTTCAAATAGACCTGCCCTGCCAGAAGGGCATCAATGAGCGCGTCGGTCAAAGGCTGATTCGTATCGGACTTCGACCACGTCCCGGTGATGAGCTTACCTTCTTCGCACGCAGGCGTACCCTGCGTCCCGCAGAGATTCCTCACGACGCTGGCATTCTGCCCAAAATTACCGGCGGCATGGAAGTGAGCAACCAGTACCGGTCCTGTCAGCCCGGTGAAAGAAAAGGCGTAGCTGACCGATTCCCGATCCGCACTAAGTACGAGCACGGCCGCTCCGATACCGGTGCTCGGAGTGGTCGAGGGACGGGCCAGGAGTTCCTGGGTGAAGTTAATCTCTGCGGTAAAGATCACCGGTCGGGGCTGTTGTTGCGCCAGTCCAACTGCACGGGGGGAAAGGAGACTCGTGCCGATCATCACCAGAGCTGCGACGAGCGCAGCAGCGAACGCTCTGTTTCTCATAGCCTTCCTCCTGTTGGGTTCAATGTGAGACCTCGAACCAACAGATGCAAATTCCGTACCGCATCCCGGGCGCGAAAAGACAATCCATTGAGCTGAAAGGACCTTCCTCCCACTGGCCTTCGAGGAAGGACCCTCAAGCTTCCATTTTTTCGGAAGTGGCATACGAAAATCTGGAAGAATCGGTCCTGGGTTATCGGAGCAAACCTCAGCCATTACTTTAGCCGATGCCACGTAACTGCTTATAGCGATTTTCCGCTGCCCATATCCTGGGAGCGCCCGCATCTTGGCGGCAGAGGCACGCTAGAAGCGTGCGCTTCCGGGGTAAACTCAGTTGGAATTGCCCTCATGATCTCACCGGAGATGGACCCACTACTCTTTTGATCAGCAGACCGGAGGGGATCTGAAAGGCTGATGACTTCTGGGGTTGTTGGACAGCAGGCGGATGTGGACTCTCAGCGCGAAGGCGGTCGGCCGGGGTTAAATGCTAAATCGGCATTAAGGATATTGCCCGGTCATGACGAATCGTCAGATGGTCAACTATGAAGATTCGGCTCTCGGGAGCCACCGTGTAGATGGTCGGGTAAAAATCGGGCATTTGCCGTATTGACGTCTGCGCTGCCACCACATTAGTTTATAGGCACACTTTGGCCTATCTTGGCGAAGGTAGGCGGAAGGGTAGGGGCAGAGAGGATGGAGACGGCAGTACCGAAGGTAGTTTTCACGCTCAAAGAAGTCGCCGCTTACCTCAATGTTCATCCCGATACGGTTCGTCGCTATGTCAAGCGAGGTGAGCTTCCGGCCTTCAAAATTGGTTCGGATTGGCGGTTCAACAAGGAGTCCATTGATCTCTGGCGCAAAGCGCAGGAAGAGCGGTGCCGGGCTCGACATCACGACCCTCCTCAGACAGGGCGCAAGAGGAGAAAATCCCCGCTGGATTTGCCGGAGACCGAGGATGGTCGCCATGCCCGCTCCTTATCGCGTGCCGGGAGGAAAAAAGGAGCGTGATGGCCTATCGGGTCTCAGCAAGTCCTCTGTCGGCTCGTTTTGAAGGTATCTGCACTCATAATCGAGGACAGGGGGGATGGGGGGATGAAAAACCCAAATCATGTCGTTGTCGAAGGGCGCGAGCATGGCCTTGCGCAAGCAATGGCGACATTGCGCACGATTGCCGAGGCGATGAGCGCGCAGCAGGACCTCCGAACGCTGCTGGAGACCTCGGTCGAGGCCGTCGTCAAAGGGCTTGCAGTCGAGCGGGCCACGATTTATCTCCTCGATGGTGACAGAATTTCCGATTTTGTTACGACGGGCGTACCTGCTGAAAAAATGCCGCTGCTGGAATCGTTGCGGGGGCGTCCGGTCCAGGATTTTCCCATCAGCCAGCGGCTGGCAGAAACGAACGAGCCCATCATCCTGCCCGATGCTCAACAGGGGGATCTGATCCCGCACGAGCTGGCGCGGGCTCTCGGCATGCGTTCGACCATCTGTGCTCCGCTCAGAGCGCGGGGCCGAGCCGTCGGAGCGTTATTTCTTGACACAAGCCACCGGCGAGCCTTTACAACTGATGAGATTATCCTGGTCAAAGCGATTGCCGATCAGGTCGCCGTGGCCATTGAAAACGTCTCTCTCTATCGCAAGCTGGCTGCTTCGGAAGCAACCTATCGCAGCATTTTTGAGAGCGCTGTTGTGGGCATCTATCGGTCATCACCGGAGGGAAAATTTCTGGCGGCGAATACAACGCTGGCGCGGATGCTCGGCTGCGCGAGCGCTGACGAGTTGCTCGCTCTTCCGGCGGCGAGTTTCTATCCGGATCCGTCGGATCGAGATCGCTGGCGAGAGGACATCGAACGGGTGGGCTTCCTCGACGGTGAGCGCATGTTGCGTCGCGTGGATGGCCGGGTGATCTGGGTTCATGATGTCGCCCGCGCCGTGCGGGACAGTTCCGGTCGCCTGCTCTACTACGAAGGGACTCTCATTGACATCACCGAGAAGAAGCAGACCGAAGAACACCTCCGTCATTCCAGTCAATGGCTCCGGCAATTGTTCGAGAATGCACCCCTGGGAATCATCATGGTGGATGAACAGGATCGCGTGCTCGAGGCGAACCGGGGATTCGAAACTATCTTCCAGTATCGAGCTGAAGAGGTTCGTGGACGGCGCATCAATGAGATCATCGTTCCCCCGGCGATGGAGCCGGAGGCCTCGGTCCTCTCTCAACGGGTACTGGCCGGGGAGAGGATTGACGTCGAGACGGTGCGACAACGCAAAGATGGCCAGCTCGTCCCGGTGCGGATTTACGGCGTTCCCGTAACGGTCGAAGGGAAGCAGGTGGGGCTGTACGGCATGTACGTGGACATGAGCGAACACCGTCGGGCCGAGGATGAGTTGCGAGCCTCTGAAGAACGCTATCGCCTGCTGTTCGAGCACAACCTGGCGGGAGTCTTTCGCACGAGTCTCGATGGACGATTCCTCGACTGCAATCCCTCGCTGGCGCGGCTGCTGGGTTATGAAGCGGCGGAGGAGTTGCGCGGCCGTCACACCTGGGAGTTCTACTGGGATCCAGCGGAGCGTGAGGTGATCCGTGAGATTGTTCGGACTCAGGGGAGCATCACCGGTTATGAGCTGTGCCTGCGGCGACGAGATGGGCGTCCCGTCTGGGTGCTGGAGAACGTGAATACGGTTTTCGATGAGGGCGGATCGCCGGCCTATTACCTGGGAACGCTCGTGGATATTAGCCAGCGCAAACGCGCGGAAAAGATCACGACCTCACTCTACCGTATTTCCGAAGCGGCTCATGAGGCTCGCACGCTCGATGAGTTGTTCGCTTCGATTCATCGCATCGTGGCTGACCTCATGCCCGCCGAGAACTTCTACATCGCTCTCTACGATGCCGGGACGGAGATGCTCAGCTTTCCCTACTTCGTTGATGAGAAGGATGAACCGCCGGCCCCGAGGCAACGGGGGCGGGGATTGACCGAATATGTCCTGCGGACGGGCGAACCGCTGCTGGCCTGTCGGGAGGGCATCATGAAGCTCATCGAGCGGGGGGAAGTCGAACTCATCGGGACGATTCCCGTGGATTGGCTGGGCGTACCCTTGAAGGTGAACGACAAGGCTATCGGCGTGCTCACGGTACAGAGTTACAGTGAGGGCATTCGTTACGGGGAAGAGGAGAAGAACATCCTGCGGTTTGTCTCCAATCAGATTGGAATGGCCATCGAACGCAAGCGAGCGGCTGAAGCGCTCCGTCGCTCCCAGCAGCAATACCAGATGCTGGTCGAAGCCGTCAGCGACATCGTCATCTCGCTCGATCCCGAGGGGAGGATCAGCTATGTCAATCCCAGCGTTCGCGCCATCGCGGGGTACACACCGGAGGAGGTCATCGGGAGACATTTCACCGATTTCGTTTATCCCGAGGACATCCCGAAAGTCGAGGAGATACTCAACCGCCGCCGTCGCGGAGATACGCAGCCGGGCGAGTTTCGCGCGCTGGCCAAAAGCGGCGACGTTCGCTACCTCCAGAGCCTGGGGCAGTATCTCTGGGAAGGTGACCGCATCCTCGGGTTTACCGGCACATTGCGCGACATCACCGAACGGGTTCGCACCGAGCAACGGCTGGGGCGCATCTATGAAATCGTCACCCGCTATCAGGGGAATGAACTTTTCAACCGCGCAGCGGCCGCCGTCGCGGAATTGTTAGGCACAACCTACGCCGTCATCGGCGAGATGGACGAAAGCACCCGTGGCTTTCGCTCCCTGGCTTTCTATCATGAAGGAAAGGTGGAGGCCGGAACCCTCCATGATCCCACAGGCACGCCTTGCGAATCGGTCATTGCGGAGCGCCGACTTCGTATCATCCCCCGTCATGCGAGCCACCAGTTTCCTCGGTTGGTTGACCTCGTCGGATCGCCGGTGGAGTGCTATATCGGTGCGCCGATCACCGAAGATCACGAAACGGTGCTCGGCGTCGTCTGCGCGTTCGATCCGCAGCCGAAGGAATTCAGTGAAACCGAGGCGCGGATTCTGGAGATCGTCTGTCACCGCATCGGCGCCGAGATCATCCGACGTCGGAACGAGGCGGCTCAGCGAAAATTGCAGGAGCAGTTATTCCAGGCCCAGAAGATGGAATCGGTGGGGACGTTGGCCGGCGGGATCGCTCATGACTTCAACAATCTGCTCAC
Organism: Blastocatellia bacterium; assembly: GCA_035573895.1. Lineage (NCBI taxonomy): Bacteria > Pseudomonadati > Acidobacteriota > Blastocatellia > Blastocatellia bacterium. The sequence continues at coordinate 35,125 of DATLZR010000176.1, forward strand.
CGGAATCATGGGATTCACTGAGGTCACCCTCATGGAGCTGGGAGCAGATGATCCTCGGTCCGAGTACCTTCGTCATGTTTTGTCGTTGAGCACTCGTGCTCGCGATCTCGTGCGTCAGTTGCTTTTGTTCAGTCGGCCCTCGCCGGGAGAAAAAGAACGATGCTCCCTGCCGCAGTTTTTGCGCGGCGTGGTGGAGCTGTTGCGACGCACGATTCCCGAAAACATTGAGATCGTTCTTCGCACGGCTCCGGATGATCTCTTCATCGAGGCGAACGCTTCTCAGCTCCAGCAGGTTCTTCTCAATCTCGCCGTGAATGCCCGCGATGCCATGCCTGATGGAGGCCGTCTGACCATCCATCTCGAATCAGTAGATCTTGGCGATGCTCCTGGCCCGCGCACTCCCTCCGGGACGGGGCGCTTTGCCCATCTGACTGTCAGCGACACCGGCGAGGGAATCCCGCCGGAGATTCTCCCCCACATCTTCGAGCCCTTCTTCACCACCAAAGAGGTGGGCAAAGGGACCGGACTGGGGCTGTCGGTCGTCTACGGGATCATCAAAGCGCACGGCGGCTGGGTGGATGTCGAGAGCACAGTG